>JAFRXG010000033.1:0-85108 GCA_017441565.1 Bacteroidales bacterium
CGTGCATAACGAAGATCGGCAGCACGGGAGGAGTGTTGAACATGGAGATGTTCTTGGCCTCCTCGGCAGCATGGGTACGGTAGTCAACCATGGTGGGCAGGGGGTTCATGTACTGACGGTCGGTAATCTTGCCGAGGATGTCTTTGCGGACGATGACGAAGGTGACACCGGCAGGACCGACGTTCTTCTGAGCACCACCATAGATGAGGCCGTACTTGGTCACGTCGACGGGACGGCTCATGATGTCGGAGCTCATATCAGCGACCAACATCGTGGGGCAGTTCTCGATATCATACTTAATCTCGGTGCCGTAGATGGTGTTGTTCGTGGTGATGTGGAAATAGTCGGCATCAGCGGGAACCTTCTCGATGAAGTTCTTGGGGATATAGCTGTAAGTCTTGTCCTCACTGCTGGCGACGATGACGGTCTCACCAAAGTTCTTAGCCTCTTTGGCAGCCTTCTTGGCCCAGACACCGGTCTGCAGATAGGCAGCCTTCTTGTTGAGCAGGTTGGCGGGGACGGTCATAAACTGGGTGCTGGCACCACCACCAAGGAACAGTACCTCGTACTCGGCGGGGATGTTCAAAAGTTCGCGCCAAAGCTGACGGGTCTCCTCCATGGTGCGCTCCCAACCAGGAGTACGATGGGAGATTTCCATCAGACCGATACCGGTGTTATCGAAGTCGCGAATGGCGTTGATAGTGGACTCAACCGCCTCTTTCGGCAGGACGCAGGGACCTGCGTTGAAATTATAAGCTGTTTTCATTTGATTTGAATTTGAATGATTTATAATGATTTTTCCGAATTTGAGTATCTCCAATTCGACTGCAAAGTTACTCTTTTATTTTAATATAATGATACTTTTAATAAAAAAAATACGCCCTCCACGCATTTCCCACTCACACGCGAGAATAAAAAAAGCCTCCCTTCCCACACATCTCAGACGGAAAACCGCCCAAATTCGTAATGCGGCCACGCCATGCTCCACCAAGGGTCCGCCAATGTACCATCGCCACGACAAGTTCTTTCCACCTTGCTGGAACACAACTCCTACTAGGTGGAAATGTCCCAAAAACACAAAAAAATGAATGGGTATTTAACAAATCAAGCACGTTTTTTACAACCCACCACAGCCCCTTATCGGAAATAATTTTCGAACCAAAAATTGTGGATAAAAAAACATAATTATGATTATTAATCACTTAGAATTAACCCCCTTTTCAGTGGGGACATGATTCTCAATATTTTACACATAATACACTATAATCCAAAGAATTAAAGACAATATTAACAAATATAATTCTATTGGTCAGCGAGTTGAAAAAATAATGAACAAGCGAGGCGAAAGTTTGGAAAAAGGACGAAAAAAAAAGTACAAAAAACGAGAAAAAAGTGTATATTTAAAGGGCAAAAAAAAGAGGAAAAATACAAAGAGTTTATTTTTCAGTTTATTGTCCGAAAAGAAGGTATGAGAAAGTCTCGGTACGCTGGGATGCTTTACGAAAATTTTCCGACATGGACAAAATTATTTTTTCATACACTAGGTGATAAAAATGTTGCAACTTTGCATCTAGAAACGAAAAACGCACAAAACGCGTAATTGATACAAACACAGCAAAAAGACAAACAAACAACATAATCATGGAGCAAGAGTATCAGAGAGTATGGAATGAGTGTCTGGCATTTATCCACGACAACCTCACTGGCAAGGAAGGCGAGAACGCCTTCAAGATATGGTTTGAGCCTATCGTGCCCGTGAATTTGGAAGCCAACACGCTCATCATCCAAGTCCCCAGCCAGTTCTTCTACGAGTGGCTGGAGCAGAATTATGCTGAATTGTTGAAGGACGCCATCCGACTCACCCTGGGCCCCAACGCTTGCCTACAATATAGTATAGTGATAGATTCAAGCATCACCGAATCCCCTATCACCACCAGCATTCCTTCCTCCGGACGCCAATCGACCCTCAACCGCGCCAAAGACGTCCCCGTCAACTTACAAACGGGCGACAGCCACGACTTCCCCAACCCCTTCGTGATACCCGGCATCCAGAAGATACGCATCAACTCACAGCTGAGCTCGGCCTACACTTTAAAGAACTTCGTGGAAGGCGAGTGCAACCGCCTGGCACGCGCAGCCGGATATGCCGTGGCCGAGAACCCCGGCAAGACAGCCTTCAACCCCCTGATGCTTCACGGCGGCGTAGGCCTTGGCAAGACCCATCTGGCCAACGCCATCGGACTACAAACCAAGGAATTCCACCCCGAAAAGACCGTCCTCTACGTCACCTCCGAACAGTTCATGCAGCAATACATGGACGCCGGCCGCAACGGCACCACCTCCGACTTTGTCCACTTCTATGAAATGGTCGACGTGCTCATCGTCGACGACATCCAGTTCTGGGCCAACAAAGCCACCCGCACCCAGGAGGCCTTCTTCCACATCTTCAACACCCTGCATCAGGCCAGCAAGCAAATCATCATCACCAGCGACAAAGCACCCAGCGAGCTCCAAGGACTGGAAACACGCCTCAACTCGCGCCTCAAATGGGGCCTCGCCGCCGAACTGCTGCCCCCCGACGTGGAAACCCGTATGAACATCCTTCGCCAGAAAATGCGCAACGACGGAGTGGAAATGCCCGACGACGTCATCGAATATATCGCCTACAACATCAACACCAACGTCCGCGAACTGGAAGGAGCGCTCATCTCCCTCATGGCCCAGTCGTCGCTCAACCACCGCGACATCACCCTCGACCTGGCCCGCCAGATGGTCGACAAATTCGTCAAAAGCACCAACCGCGAAGTCACCATCGACTACATCCAGAAGGTGGTCTGCGACTACTTCAACATCCCCATCGACAGCATCCAGTCGCGCACCCGCAAACGCGAAATCGTACAAGCCCGACAGCTCACCATGTATTTCGCCAAAAAACTGACCAAATCCTCCCTGGCCATCATCGGCCTGCAGTGCGGCAACAAGGACCACGCCACCGTCCTCCACGCCTGCAAAACCGTCGCCAACCTCGCCGAAACCGACAAGCAGTTCCGCTACTGGATCGACGACCTAGAGAAAAAGTTCAAAGAATAAACCATGAAAATCCCATTCAAACCGGGCACACTCATCTATCCCCTGCCCGCTGTAATGGTCAGTTGCGGCGACCAACCCGACAACTACAATATACTCACTATCGCATGGACGGGCACTATATGCAGTGACCCGCCCATGTGCTATATATCGGTACGCCACGAACGCCACTCCTACGACATCATCCGCCGCACGGGCGAATTCGTCATCAACCTCACCACCGAGGACCTCGCCTACGCCACCGACTGGTGCGGTGTGCGCAGCGGACGCGAACACGACAAATTCAAAACCCTCCACCTCACCCCCGAAACCGGGCAAATCGTCAAAGCACCCCTCATCGCCGAAAGCCCACTGAACATCGAATGCCAGGTGACCGACATACGCCCCCTGGGCAGCCACGACATGTTCATTGCCAACGTCGTGGCCGTCAACGCCGAAGAAAAGCTCATCGACAAAGGCACCGGTGCCTTCCAGCTCAACCATGCCCGCCCCCTCGCCTTCTCACATGGCAAATACTACGGCCTCGGCGAGAAAATCGGCGGTTTTGGCTTCAGCGTCAAAAAGAAGAAATAGCGGGCACCCGCCCCCTCACACCTCAAGAACAACAACAAACAGTCAACAACAACAAACCCAATACAGCCATGAACATCGTATGTGTAGAGCCCCTCGGCATCAGCCAAGAACAGTTCGAAACCCTCAGAAAAGACTTCGCCGCCCAAGGCCACAACTTCAGCTACCACATGGACCGCAAGGAGGACACCCCCACCCTCGTGTCCCGCATGAAAGATGCCGAAATAGCAATCATCTCCAACATCAAACTGCCCGCCGAGGCACTACAGCAATGCCCACACCTGCAATACCTCTCCGTCGCCTTCACCGGCCTTGACCACATCGACCTCGCCTACTGCCAGCAGCACGGCATCACCGTCCAAAATGCCGCCGGCTACTCCACCACCGCAGTCAGCGAACTGGCCGTCGGCCTGATGCTCGACCTCCTGCGCCAAATCACCCGCTTCGACGGCACCATCCGCCAGGGCCAAGGCCGCGGCATGTTCCTCGGACGCGAACTGAAGGGCAAGACCATCGGCGTCGTCGGCACCGGCGCCATCGGCACCGCCGTCATACGCCTCCTCAACGCCTTCGGATGCCGCGTCCTCGCCTACAACCGCAGCCAGCACGACGAGGTGAAAGCCCTCGGCTCCACCTACACCGACCTCGACACCCTGCTGCAACAGAGCGACATTGTCACCCTCCACGTCCCCATGACCGCCGAAACCCACCACCTCATCAGCGCCCAACGCATCGCCATGATGAAGCCCAACGCCATACTCATCAACACCGCCCGCGGCAACGTCGTGGACATCCCCGCCCTGGCCGACGCCCTGAAAAAAGGCACCATAGCCGGTGCCGGCATCGACGTCTACGAGCAGGAACCCCCGCTTCCCGCAGACCATCCCCTGCTCCATGCCCCCAACTGCGTCTGCGTCCCCCACATCGGCTATGCCTCACGCGAAGCCTTCGACATCCGTGCCGACATAGTTTTCGACCATGTACGCAATTTTTTGCACAACACGTGTACAAAATAGATATATAATAATCAAACAATGAAACATCTTCCAATCCTGCTGACCACCGTCATCATTGCCCTCGCGGCAAATGCTGCACCCGTCGACATCCAAAAAGCCCAAATCGCAGGCACCCACTTCCTTCAAAAGAAATGCACCCTGCAGTCCGACAGCCGCCTGACGCCCTACACCGGGCAGCGGCAATTCGAGGGACTCTACATCTTCAACCTCGGCTCTCGGGGTTTCGTCATCGTTGGTGCCGACGACCGCTGCACCCCCATCCTAGGCTATTCGCTCAACGGCAGCTTCGAAGCCGAGAATGCCCCCACCAACTTCCTCGCATGGTTGGAAGACTGCTCCCAATCCATTCAGGAAGGCATCAAAGCCGACACCCCTCAGGACCCATCCATACTCAAACTATGGAACGAGCTCCTCAACCCGCCGACGCAAGGAGCCGCCGACGCCAAAAGCGACACCTACCTCCTCACCTCCACCTGGGAGCAAGGCAGCGGATATAACAATTACTGCCCCGTCCTCAACGGCAAGCATGTCGTCGTAGGCTGCATCGCCACTGCCATGGCCCAAATCATCCGCTACTACGGCGTCCCCACCCGCGGTTTCGGTCAAAAGTCCTACCGCGACCCCTACTACGGCATACTCGCCGTCGACTTCGACACCACCGAATACGACTACAGCCTGATGCCCGACCACATCTCGCGGCGCAGCACCGCCGCCGAGCGCGACATGGTGTCGCGCCTCTGCTACCACTGCGGCATCGTCACCAACATGACCTACCAGTCGCCCGACCACACCTCCGGCAGCGGCTCCTTCAACAACCGCGTGCCCGAAGCCCTCACCTATTTCGGCTACACCAACGCCACGCACTACAACCGTCTGAACCTCAACAACGACTCGTTATGGACCGCCCTCATCCGCAACGAAATCGACAACCGTCGCCCCATCGAGTACTCCGGCTACGGCGACGATGGCGGCCACGCCTTCGTCCTCGATGGCTACAACGACGATAACCAGTACCACTTCAACTGGGGCTGGGGCGGCTACGCCGACGGCTTCTACTCCCTCACCACCATGGCCGGCTTCACCCTCAACCACGAGATGACCATCAACATCTACCCCTCCGGCTGGGACGGCCACCTGAACCGATTCCTGGTATCCCCCGACGGCCACGGCAACGGCACCTCATGGGAGCAAGCCAACAGCGACTACACCTCCGCAATACTCCTCAGCAGCATGAACAACAAGGAAATATGGTTCAAGGAAGGAGTCTACACAGGCGACACCACTAACGCCGACTACGCCTTCCTCTTCTCCCATCCCGCCACCATCATGGGCGGATTCGAGGGTACCGAGACCTCCATCAACCAGCACAACCCCAAAGACCACCCCACCATCCTGAGCGGCCAAGGCACACGCGGCGTGCTCTATGCCCGTTGCAACGCCTACAACGCGCAACTGAAGATATACAACCTCATCATCCAAGACGGCCACAGCACCAACAAACACGTGTTAGACCTGACCGGCGATGTACAGGCCAAATACATCACCATCCGCGACTGCCGCTCCGACAGCGGCCAGCTGGTGGGGCTCTACAACGGCAGCCTCCTGGTGGCCTCCGACATCTACAACAACCAGGCCCCCACCATCTGCTACGCCAACAGCAGCTCCATCCGTCAAAGCCTCATCTACAACAACGACGGCGACGTCCTAACCCTTACCTCCAACGGCAAAGCCATCAACTGCAACATAGTGAGCAACCACGGCACCGGCGTGACCTTCCGCACCACCAACAACACCTTCATCAACAACATCGTATGGAACAACGACACCAACCTGCACGTCGACTCGCTCCTCAGCCTCAACACTTTCCACCACTGTGCCATTGAAGGCGATGCCGTCTTCGAAGACAGCACCATCGTGTGGCTGAACAGCCAAAACGAGCATCCCCAAGGCCCCCGTTTCAAGCACCCCAGCCTCACCCAAGGCATTGCGGGCTACGACAGCCAGCTCGACTGGCACCTAATGCGCGGCTCGGCATGCATCAATGCCGGCCTTCGCCAGTTCGACAGCAATCCCGACGGCGACTTCGACGGCGCCCTGCGTACCCGCCAGGGGGTCACCGACATCGGATGCTACGAGACCAACTACCCCGTCGGTATCGACACCCCCCAAACAGCCCAGACCCTACGGACCTTCCCCAACCCGGCCACCTCCACCCTCACCCTCACCAACTGCACCCCCGGCATCGTACAACTATTCGACATAACAGGCCGCAAGGTGGTTGAAGTCACCGCCAAAACCGACACCCTGACCCTCGACATCAGCCAGCTGCCCAAGGGCGTGTACTTCCTCAAATCCGGTCTCAACACCATCAAGCTGGTCAAACGATAGACCTCAGCCCCGAACACTGAACACCACTCCTGCGCCAGAATCGGACATTCCCGCGCAGGAGTGTTTTTTATCGCCCTTTCAAGCACCCCACCACGCCCCAAGTTCACCTTTTTTTAGCTACAATACGGACCCTATAAAGACATCTATAGGTTATCCTATCCTATAAACACCTTAAAACAGCCCTACTCTTCACTTACAAAAAGCGAAGCTACAGGGGGGGGGTGGATGGGTAACGGCGGCTTGAGGGCGTGGGGTGAAAAAAGCGGCCCTGTCATCACGACAGAGCCGCATGTGATAAACACTACTATTACAATTACAATTATGAATGGTTATTTCACTGGATGGTCGGCGTGGAATTTCTCCAGGCGCTCTTTCAGGTCGGGGAACTGCTCACGCAGCACCAGGGCGACACAGGCGCGGATGCCCTGCTTGTGGCTGCCCGTGATGTCGAGGGCGATGGCACTGATGCCATAACGGATGAGTTCGTTGAGAAGGGCTACTCCATCGTATCCGGGGTAGCAGAAGGTGAAGTAGAAGCCGTCGCCGATGTCTTCGCCCATATCCTTGTCATAGACGATGAAGAAGCCATTGTCGGTGAACATCTTCTTCATAATCTTGGCCTTCTCGCCATATTCTTTGATGTCTTTGACGAAGTTGAAGGTGCCGTCGTTGGCTCCCTTGAGCATGGCGGCCATGGCGTACTGGACCGAGTGGGCGGTGCCGGAGCTGAGGCAGTAGAGGGTGCCGAAGATGAGGGCGCGGCCCAGCTGGGTCTGGCTGTAGTAGCGGGCCAGGTCGGGGCATTCCATGTTGAACAGCTTGGGGCTGCAGACCATCATGGCGATACGCTCGCCGGCATAGGAGAAGCTCTTGGAGCCGGAAATCATGATGACGTAGCGGTCGGTGTACTTGGCCACGGTGGGTTGGAAGGGGGGCTGGCCGGGGACGCTGTAGTCCTTGCGGAAGTCCATGAGGAAGTAGGCGGAGTCCTCCATCACCACGACGCCGTATTTGTTGGCCATTTCGCCGATGATTTGCAGTTCGTGCTCGGTGAAGCAGAACCAGGCGGGGTTGTTGGGGCTGGAGTAGATGAGGCATGCCACGTCGCCGTCTTTCAGTTCTTCTTCCAGCTTGTCGCGCAGTTTGTCGCCACGGTATTCGTACACGTCGAAGGCTTTCATGGGGATGCCCAGCACACGGCACTGTTGTTTCTGCACGGGGAAGCCGGGGTCGATGAAGAGGACCTTGGTTTTCTTGGCGTCGTAGCGGGTGAGGGTGAGGAAGCTGGCGAAGCCGGCCTGCATGGAGCCTACGGTGGGTACGCAGCATTCGGGGGTGACGTCGATGTCGAGGAAGTTCTTCACGAACCGTGCGGCCTCGTTTTTGAAGTCGGCGGTGCCGTAGATTTCGGGGTATATGGAGGCCACACCGCTCTTGAGGGCTTCGATTTGGGCGTTGACGCCTACCTGAGGGGCCGGGAGTCCGGGGATGCCCATCTCCATCTTCACGAAGCGGATGCTGGTTTCCTTCTCTACGTCTTGTATCATCTTACGCATCTCGCGGATGGAGGCTTTGCCGGGGTTGGTTATCTTGTTTTGTTGGGCAATCCGGTCGATTACCTCTTTCTGTATGGGTATTTGTGTCATATTGTTGTTGTGTTATACGTTGATATATTGGTTCGATTGTTGTGCTTTATTGGGTTCTTTATTTCTGGGCGAAGTCTTTGAGTTTGGATACGCTGATGGGGCTTATGGCCTTGATGAGGTCATACACCTGCTTCTGCTCGTCGGCGGGAGCGGGGGAGAAGATGCTCACGAGTTCGGTGATTTTCACATCCACAAACTGCTGGACCGAGAGGCTGTTGGGGCGGGCCTTGTTCACCTGTTGCAGGGCTTCGAGGGCGGCGATGATGTTTTTGCGGGCCTGGGGTTGGTCTTTGGTCATCATGTCGAGGCCCATGCGGTGGTAGAGGTAGTAGGCGCGGTGGAGGGGTGCGTAAGCGGAGTTGGTGTGGTTCTCCATGAACCAGTAGCGTGCTTTGGCGCTGCCCCTGCTGTTCCAACCCTGGCTGGGTTCCTGTCGTTGCTGTGAAGCCGTCTGGCAGATCGTATTCGCCATCTCGAAGAACGGCTCGCCTCCGTTCATCCCATAACTATCGAAATATAAGCCCAACATAATATACAAGTAGTAGGACACCACCGAAGAGAGGTCGCCGTAAAAGGTGTTGGGGTCATAGTCGAGCGGCTGGCTCTCGTTATAGGCAAACGGCAAGTTGCCCGACTCGATATAGTTGAACAAACCCGTTGTATAGTTAGAATTGTACACCGGCCGGCGCAATTGGATGGTAACCTGGCCCTTGAAATCGGTTGGGGAGGTGCGCTCGTTGAGAATGATGCTGAGGGAGCAGTCGAGACGCTCGTTCTGTTCCATCTCCAGATTGGTCCAGCGGCGGGAGTTGATAAAATCCTCCAAGGCCTGCTTCATATTCTCGAAAACCTTCTTGTCGGAGGACTCATAAGACTGGGTGGTGGACATCAGTTTTTGGTAGTTGACCGAGACGGCACAACGAAACTCTTGGGCATGCAGCACACCCAAGTTTGTAAGGACCAGCAATATAGCCAATACTCGCTTTATCATTTCTTCTTGCAAATATACAAATAATATTCGATTTAAAAGTTAAAACTTTATCTTTTCACATCCGACGGCGTCCAGCAGACTTCTCTAAGCACGTGTCATTGTGCATGGAAAAAAAATATTTTTCTCCACGAAAATGCCTTATTTAAAAAAAAGTGTATATTTGTATCGTCTAAGGGGATGTCGCATACCACATAGTTCTTTGACAACAAGCATATTAGGCATTATATTAACCCATTAAACAATATCACTTTATGAAGAAAATACTATTTTTTAGTACACTGTTGGCATTGGGAATGTCCCTGACCCATGCGCAAACAGATGTGTACGCCAACCTTGGAAGTTCCATCACTGACCGAGGGGTTATTCGAGAACAAAACATCTCATATTATGAGGAGTCGGGTCAGGGGTATTTTGTTTATCTGCCCACACTTTATGGAACCGTATACCGCGTAAAAGCACCAACCTATTGGTCAATAAGGGATTTCCGTGTGCTGGGTAGCACAGCCTATTTCTGTGGCACGAATACGAATACAAAAACCGCACTATTAGGACATTTCAACATTACAAACCTACAGACAGGTTCAGGTAATATAACTTTCTATTACGACAACAACATTGCATCCAAATTGTCAATACTCAACCGCATTGCCGTCAGTGATTCCAAAGGTCGTGTATCCATCATGTCTATTGGAAGGGAACGTCCAGGAAGCAATCCGGATATGAATGGAGCCGACAGGGTTTTTTATTCGGTAGACTACGCCTTAATGCAGGGCTGTTTATTTAATCCTAACGACAGCGTATTATTCTGGGACGTGGTGGCAACTGACAACTACTTTGCCACGTCAGGGACAATGGGGCTTGCCACAAAGGATATGGTATTGCGCAGTGTGCCGATAGGGACAGCACTGTCCTCTTTCCATAGTTATTTTTCGAACGGACACATATACACCAACACTAATAAATATGCCAGTGGAATCCGTGCAGCCAGACTAGGGTTGGACACTGTTGCTTTTGCCGCATACATCGATAGTTCTTACATATCTTGGATGCAGGTCTTTACCATTAATGTTCCAACAGCACTGATGCACTACAACCAATATAGCGGGATGCAATATGGTATTCCATCACATCGTCGACTAGCCCCTCGAGACATGGTATACGTACCCGATTCCACAGCACTGATGGTGATTGACACAGAATACAACTTTTCCTTCAACCATGAAAGCATATTAAAATTACACCCATACCCAATTACGGCGTATTTCCCAAAATTCTATATTTCCAGAAACATTTATACACCCTTTCATTCGTTAGTACCACTATCAACCGTAAGTTGCATGGTAGCATCAGGCGACAGCTGGCAGATACTTGACTTAGGTTCACTACCCCCACCCACTGAAATGGACAACTGCATTGTTGCTTTTATTAATGACTATTTTATTCGTAGTAACATTTCTGACTCACTATTCATTACAGGATTTAGTAAACCACACAATTTGTCCATGCAATATAAGAAAAACATTGTGGAACCTACTAGAATTAACTCACCATGCCAACATAGCGACCCTGTCCCATATCCTTATCCCACTAAAGATATAGAAAAAGAATAACTACTCATTTTAACAATACAGCACAATGAAGAACAATAGATTATACTTCACGGTATTAACCTCATTAATGGGATTGCTGCCTACAAATGCCATGACACAACCAGAGATTCATTACCCAAATCCGGGATATTGGTATTGGGAATCACCCTGTGATGATCATTTTTGTCTTAGCGGTGAAGAACACGCCTATATTTCACCTAGAGAATATTATCCAAATGACGACTCTCCTACTTGTATT
This sequence comes from Bacteroidales bacterium, assembly GCA_017441565.1. Lineage (GTDB taxonomy): Bacteria > Bacteroidota > Bacteroidia > Bacteroidales > P3 > Colimorpha. Next base: position 11,547 of record JAFRXG010000033.1, read on the forward strand.
GTGAACCCCTTTAATGCCACTGACCAAAATAGGACCATCTATGGTGCAGCCCTTTGTCTATTCCCAGTTGACCACGACTGGTGGGCAGAACGAATGACACCTGTGGATAGAAGGGTAACATTGGATATCATAGTATACACTTTTACACCAGGAGACTCCGTCGTACATCCGATAATAAGCCAGACCTTTATTGTGGAACAAGGACAGCCCCACGATTTAGTGATGTCATATCCTGGTGGTGACTTACACCCAATGTACGAGTTCTATTTTGACACACCAATTGAGGTGGACGGCCCTATCTACATGGGAGTTCGAACGACAGATACAATTCTTATTGAATACGCAGCTCTATATAACATTGGTCGCCAAGTATTGTGGCAAAATGACGGTGCATGCTGTCTTTGGGGATATGACGGGTATGTGGATATAAAGAGGCAAGTGCTGCTTTCATACTATACAACGCCGATTTGTCCAGATGAGCGAGTGGCTGTATTTGATAGGGATTACCTATTTAGGGCGGTAGTGGCCCCTTCAACGGACACTCTACACACATTCCATACTCAGTATATCATGCCTATCATTAAGCCTAAGGGATACCTTACGGCTGCACGCTTGAGGGATGCGGGTGATGTGCAGCTGAAGCCCAACCCGGCAAGGACGCGGGTGACGGTGGAGGCCGACCAAGCCATCCGATACGTGGAGCTGACGGACATGGCCGGCCGCACAATGATAGTCCAGAAGTATGACGGAGGCACGCGGTCGGCAACGCTGGACATCAACGCCCTCCCCCATGGCCTCTATATGGTGAAGGTGAGAACCGACAGGGCTGTTGCGACACGAAAACTGCTGGTGGAGTAAAGCCCCTTTCGCATCAGTGCTTTTTTTTCCCCTCGAGACATGGTATATTTACCCGATACCACAGCACTGATGGTGATTGACACAGAATACAACTTTTCTTATAACCATCAAAGTATATTGAGTTTAAACCCTTATCCTACAGCATCACCATATTATCCCAGATTTTATATTTCTATGCAATGTTCAACTCTTTATCATTCACTAACACCCATAGCATCATACAGCTGCATGGCTGCAGCTGGGCATAATTGGGTAAAACTTGACTTAACTTCATCGCCCCCACCCACCTACACTAATCGCTGCATTAGTACTTTCATTAATGACTTTTTTATTATACGGGACAGTACCATTTCACACTTTAGTGGTGGCATAACACAAACAATCAATATGTCGTTAAAACATGTAGAAAACCCTATAGAGCCCATCTCTATTTATCCGAGATGCGTACCTGATAGTTTGCCAACACATTTCTCCTATTCCAACTATCTTAATGTTCAAAATGATATAGAGAAAGAATAATAACCATTAATTAATCCAACAATGAAGAACAAGTTATTATCACCATCAGTATTAGTCCTGCTGATAGGAATGCATACTAGCCAAATGATGGCACAGCCTGAAGTGTATTATCCGAACCCAGGATATTGGAATTGGGAGATACCTTGTGGTGAAGAGCTTCGATTCGTTTCATCCTTCCAGAACAGTATAGGATTTCCCGAACAAAATCGTCATGAATATGACCCTACAGGGTCTAACACCTGTTTAGTGAACCCTTTCGATGCCACAGGGCAAATGAAAACAATATATGGCGCAGCACTTTGCCTGTTCCCATTAGGCCACGACTGGTCATCAGAGCGAATGTCACCAATGGACAGAAATATAACATTGGACATCAACGTTTACAGATTTACGCCTGGAGACTCCATCGTGCAGAAAATAAAAGGCCAGACCTTCGAAGTGGAACAGGGACAGCGTCACGATTTGGTGATGGTATATAAAGATTACACTCATACGACGGACGTAGTGAAATACCCGATGTATGAGTTCTATTTTGACACGCCAGTAAATGTAGACGGTCACACCTATATCGGAATTCAATCGTCAGACACATTTTTAGTTGAATATGGAGCCACCTATTTTGGACGTGCTGTATTGGGGCACACTGACGGCTCATGCTGCTTTGCGGGATATTGGGGATTCGTGGAAACAAAGAAACAGATGTTGATTGCATATGCTCCAGGGGGGCCATGTCTTGGCAATCCACATTTTGTTGGTAACACTATTTCTCCTTTCGGATTGAGTGCACCGCTGACCGACACCACTCATACTGCTTATGCACAACATATCATGCCTATTATTAAGCCGCGGGGCTACCTTTCCGCTGCGATTCTGAGGGATGCGGGTGATGTGCAGCTGAAGCCCAACCCGGCAAGGACGCGGGTGACGGTGGAGGCCGACCAAGCCATCCGATACGTGGAACTGACGGACATGGCCGGCCGCACAATGATAGTCCAGAAGTATGACGGAGGCACGCTGTCAGCAACACTGGACATCAACGCCCTCCCCCATGGCCTCTATATGGTGAAGGTGAGGACCGAGAAGGCGGTAACGACGAAAAAACTGCTAATCGAATAGAAGTTCCCTAATCCGAAAGTCTGAAAAGGACATAGGCAGAAGCCCTGGCCCCTGCCTATGTCTTTTTTGTCCCCTTTTGGGACATACAAGGCTCCCTCGGGATAGTTTTTTCATGCGTCTGAGATTTTATGTGTATCTTTGCACATTGTTCAACCAATAGATAGTCACAGACATGTCGAAGCATACCATACTACTACTGAGCCTGTTGTTTTGTCTGCCGACCATGGCACAGACTCCGTGGCGTACAGTCGATTCACTTGTGAAGGCCAAAGCCTACGCCGACACATACACCCTGTTGGAGCAGAACTATACCTATGCTCTGCAAAACGGGCAGTCGTACGACCTGCTGCGAGCCGCCTACAGCATGGCCGTCGTGGGGGACAACCTACCGAAAAAGATAAACAGCCTGACCATTCTACAGCGCACGCTGCCCCTCCTCGACCCTGCGGAGAAAGCTTTGTGCCACACCTTGATTGCCAGCATCTATGCTCAGGAGCTACGCAACCGCAGCGAGGAGTACCGCTACCGATACGATACAGAAGCCCCATGCCACAGCGACCCTGCCGACACTGTGTATAAAAACTGGTGCCGTGAGCGGCTTGCCGACAGCATTATGAGCCATAGCAGTGCCGCGCTGAGAACAGCGGACACGCTGCTGCTGCAAAGCAAGAGAGTTGCCGACTACCACTATCTCACCCTCCACGACACAGTGAACGACTACTCTGCCCTCACGCTGTACGAGGCTGTGCACTATGCCGCCGTTCACAATATCGAAGGCACCAGCCTCCTTTTTACCGATGCTGGATTCGTCTACAGCGACAGCCTGTACCATGCCCTGTGCAACCCCTTTGCCCTGGCCCGTATGCCTTTGCCCCAGGGGGGTACCACGATGTACAAACTCATGATACTGAAAAATACGGCAAGGTTTCTTATTCGCACCTTGCAGTCGCGCGCGGAGGATTACCAGCTTCTTTCTCACGGGCGAGCCGCCCGTGTCCCTTACCGCACTGGCACCGACACCTCCTCGGTGCAATGGCAGACGCTCTGCCGCGAATTAAACAGATTTGTCGACCACTACACAGGCGGATACCAAAAGGAGGAGTTCAAAATATTACGCCCAAAACCGTTGGCGAGTGTGGGGATAGGCCCTGTAGTAGCCCCCGACAGCGGTTGTTTCTTCACCTACAATGGTGATAGCTGTGCCACACTATATATGCGCATACTGCCTGACATCCGCAGCACGGTCGACACGATGAAACAGCAGCAGAGGCTACGCTATGCCTTGTCGCAGCTCGCACTGCACGATTTCGTCGTGTCTGTACAACCTACTACCGAAGACCAATGGAGGAACACAAAACACTACCACTTTCCACCCCTGCCCGTGGGGGACTATTCCATGCTTGTCGCCGAGAAGCCTTTCCCTGTCCGCACCGACATGGCTGACAGCTGTCTGCCAGCTGCCTTTCTTTACTCGTTTTCGTGCCAGTCGGCTGCCATCGAGCCCATTATCTATTCAGACGGACAAGGCCTCGTGCTCAACACCATAACGGGAGAGCCGCTCGTCGGCATCCCTGTCACTCTTCGAGGAGAGCTGCAGAGTTGGGTTGGCGAGGAGCATGACAGCATCACCCTCACCGCATACACTGATACGCTGGGGCGTTTCGACTTTGGTCCGCTGATGCCTGAAGGGAAATACACCCACCCAATCTACAGTATCACCCATCAGGGCCACACCTGCACCAGAAAACAGGAGCAACTGATTGCCAACTATAGAAATCCCCTTATGGAAGAAGAAGAGGAAGCCGACACGATAGTCTCTTTCTTCCTCAACGCCCCCATCTACCGTCCGTCCGACACCGTCCGGTTCACCGCCATGGTGCAGCAGCGGTCAAAAAGCACAGGTGCCAATCTACAACCCGTCCCACACTTCTCCTTCTGCGTGAAGATGGCTGACGGCTACGACCGTTCAGACAGCATCACCTCCCTGAATCTCACCACCGACGACATGGGCTGGGCCGAGGGCAGCATCATCTTGTCGCAGATGCTTTCCCCTAATAAGAGCTATGACCATCTGTACCTCATAGGGTACGACCACGATGCCAGCGATATAGGCTATGCAGTGATTCCTGTCGAGAACTACACGCTTCCCACACTCTCACTGTCGCTGCAAAGCACAAGCGACACCCACCGCTACGGGCAACCCGTTTATATCGAAGGCATGCTTACGTCCCGCAGCGGTGCTTCGATTTCGTCTGCCACGGTTTCCTATACTCTGACACAGTCGTTCGGTCATTCCCCTTGGTCGAACTGCTTGGGCAACGAGCATAGGGGCTGTTGGTTTGTCAACAGCTCGGGAGAGCTGCCCATCCAACCCGATGGGAGCTTCAGCTTCCACTTTACCCCTATAAAGTATGAATACCTCCCATACCTTGACGGAGAGTTTGCCCAATACCGATTAGAAGTAACTGCCACCGACCCCACTGGCGAGACGGTGAAAGAAGACATTTATATTGCCGTGGGTGACCACACAGGTTTTTTCTCCTTATCCCCGTACTCTCCGCCTTCCTATGACATCACTGGTGGCGGGCTCCCGGAATATATCGACGGACTCGGCGACATCCATGTTCATTGCAGTAGCCTTAACAACAGGCTTCTGGCAGTTGCCGCCCATCTTACCATCGAAACCGACGCACCTACCCCCACCCTTGTGTGGCAGGGCGACTTGTCTGTTCCCAACAAATGGGGACCCCTTAGCAACCTGATTCCTAACATTGTGCTGCCCGACGGACACCTCCGTTTCATTATGAGCAGCGACAACCCACATATCCACCCAGACACCCTACGAGTCTCACACCTCGGCTTCGATGCCCCGATGCCCCTTGACACCCTTCCATTCTTTGCCTCGGTCGAGAAAGACAAATACCTTGTCGGCGACACCTTGCGGGTACGTGTGGGCAGCGCAGAGAATATTTCCGCCATGCTTCTCCTGTCGCAAGGCTCCAGAATCATCCAAATCTATCACCTACGCCTTGACCATGGTTTTACCCGTATTGCCCTGCCCTTAGAGGAAAAATGGTGCGGAGACATTGGTATTTCAGTCATTGCCTATCATCATGGAGAACGATTCAAAGGGTCAACCAACATCAATGTCGCCCGCCCGCTCCCGCGACTACAGATGCACTGGATAGAGCCCGATGGGCTAAACGTGACGCCATTTAAGCCTGATTTCCACATTCAAAGACTCTTTGCCGGAGCACCCGTCCACTGGCGGCTACGCATCACCGACACACTCGGCAAACCAGTGCAAACCACCCTGACACTCACATCCTACGACGACGCCCTCCACTCAATAGAAAACCATTATGGTCAAACCTTTTACTCAAATGTAGACTACCTCTCTTATCATACCGGCTACTGCTCATTCGGCGACCCCATATACGACCACAACCGCCTATTGCTGAACACCGTTCGATATAACGAACCAAAGCAGAGACCCTTCTTTGAACTTCGTCCACCCTACAGCTCCCACGACCAGTCCACCCGGGCATATTATATTGACCAACCGAAAATAGATGCCCTCCTGTCGGTGGGCACATACGGGTACTATGGTGTTCATTGCGCGTCGGCCTCTGTGGGAACATACGAAGACTGGAACATAGATAACCTGCCCCAACCGAAAGGCATACTCCGCACCGACTTGTCGCCCTACGGCCCGTGGTTCGGCAACCTGCACAGCGACAACGACGGTATCATCGACCTCCGTTTCACTGCCCCGCAACGACTCGCCCGATGGTTTCTCAGAGGTGTTGCCATGGACAGAGAAGGCTCTTTGGCATATATAGACAACAGCTACCTCACCTACCGCGACGTGATGATTACGCCCAACGTGCCGCCGTTCCTCTACACGGGCGACAGCACCTCGATGGTCGTCCGAATCGACCGGATGGACGGTGACACCTTGGGCGGCATTGCCGTCCGCCTGTACAGTGGCACTAAAGCTAAAGGGGAGCGGTACACCGAGGCCTTGCCCGAAGGAGGTTCACTGGTGCAATTCCCCCTTGTGGCACCCCATAAGCTACTCCCGCTGGCGTCACGACATCGGGACTACTCTTTCACCGTCTCAGATGCCCTGCACGACGAGATTGTTCTCGACGCCCAGTCAGCCACGGTCAACCTGCTGCGCCATCCCCGACTGAATGGCAACGCATATCCCCTCACCCAGTCGGATTACCGCACCTTGCAGTCGCGCGCGGAGGATTACTTCTATTGGAAAGAGCGTGACAGCTATAGCATCTGTCCTATTTTCCACTCACTCTATTGTGCCGCTGTATACCACGACAGCCATGCTGTGGACTCCTTGCTTAAGGTTCTTGACGAGGCACAGCTGCCCAGCGGCGGTTGGCCTTCATTCAAAGGGAGCACCCGTATTTATGACAAAAGAGATATCCGTGAAAACCTGAAAGACATCATGCGAATACAGAAGGAGTGTCCGCATGTGCGCATACCCCAGTCATTCAAGATTCGACGTACCCTACAGTTGTACGACAGCCTGATGTATAAGGATTGGAAACGGAGCCCTGGTTCAAGGAACGACGCATCATCGTGGCTCACAATACACGACCACTTTGCCCAGTATCCTCTCGACTCCATCTACCTGCCCATGCGCGACAGCCTCTACGCTAACATTCGGTCGAACAATCCTGACCAATGGGACATCCTGCTTCTCAACCGACACGGCGACACTGCCTTGGCACGCAAGATGGCAAGGGCCATCGTGCAGTCGTCGAGCTATGACTCCAACCACCCCGAACAAGGTCGGCGATGGAATGCTACCGACAATAGTGCCTCGGCACTGTTGAATTACATCGACATTTTTGAGGAGGTATTGCACGACACCATTCTCGCCGACCAAGTGAGGCAGCGTGTCCGCTACCTTTTGCCAACAACGGTTTGGAATGGCGACAACAGGGCACGACTGACAAGCCGCGGACTAATCCGAGACCCTCAATGGTATAAAAAACAAGACCCTGGAAATGTCACCCTCACCCGCGAGGTTATACCCCACAAAAACCTCACTACCTCGAATACCCCATACGGACAATATACAATACGGCTGACAGTCAATAATGAGCGTCCCCTGTATAACCTGTATATCCGCTCACCCTACGCTGCCTGCTTCTCGTCGCACGGAGATGTCAACGTCGTGTATTCTTCATCAGAGAGGACCTACGCCATAAGCACCAAAACGGTCGACTCCCGCCTAGGCTCCATAGCCACACAGTTTGTCGGCGCACCCGACTGTCTAGACATCTTCATCTACAACCTTCCAGCCGGCATCCACACGCTGGAATACACCGTCACCGCCGACCGCACAGGACGCTTCCACCTGCCGCCCGCCACCATACAATGCCTTGCCCTTCCCTGGCACGAGGCAAAGAAAGGACTGCTGCAAGCCGCCACACCCGCCGAGACAATATTGCGGTAGGGGCATACTCCCGTGTACGCCCATATCCGGGCAGAAGTACGCCCATACCCGGGCAGACACGGGAGTCTGCCCCTACCGATAAGACTCTATATAACAGCACAATCATTCGGCCGACACCATGGGCGGGCCGCCCGTACCTTCAGTTACTGACATACGAGGTGGAAAAAAGGGGGTATTTTTTCACAAATTAGGTGCTGATATGTCGAAAAAAATTCGTATCTTTGCAAATTCTTAATGACTAATTATTCAGTACCTAAATATGAGCGATACAACACAAAAGAACGAATACAGCGCGAGTAATATTACCGTATTGGAAGGCCTTGAGGCGGTGCGTGTGCGCCCTGCCATGTACATCGGCGACGTGAACTTCCGCGGCCTGCACCATCTGGTGTACGAGGTGGTGGACAACTCCATCGACGAGGCCCTGGCCGGGTATTGCACCAAGATTTACGTAAGCATCAACGAGGACAACAGCATCACTGTGGAGGACAACGGCCGTGGCATCCCCGTGGACATGCACGAAAAGGAGCACCGTTCGGCCCTCGAAGTGGTGATGACCGTGCTGCATGCAGGCGGCAAGTTCGACAAGGGCAGCTACAAGGTGTCGGGCGGCCTGCACGGCGTGGGTGTTTCATGCGTCAACGCCCTCAGCGACCACATGATTGTCAACGTCTACCGTGGTGGGAAGGTCTACCAGCAGGAATACAGCAAAGGCAAGCCGCTCTACTCCGTCAAAGAGGTGGGCACGACCGACAAGACCGGCACCCGCATCACCTTCCACCCCGACGGCACCATCTTCACCACCACCGAATACGACTACAACACGCTGCTGGAGCGTATGCGCGAGCTGGCATACCTCAACAAGGGCATCGACATCACCATCGAGGACAAGCGTCCCTTGGCCGACGGCACCCATCAAAGCCAGCATTTCTACAGCGAGAACGGACTGAGAGACTTCATCGCCTACCTCAACGAGAACCGTGAGCAGCTTATGCCCGAAGCCATCTACATCGAGGGCGAGCGCAACGGCATCCCCATCGAGATTGCCATGCAGTACAACAACACCTACAACGAGAACATCCACAGCTACGTCAACAATATCAACACCCACGAAGGCGGCACCCATCTGGCGGGCTTCCGCAACGGTCTGACCCGCACCCTGAAGTCCTATGCCGACAAAAGCGGTATGCTGGCTAAAGCCAAGGTGGACATTGCCGGCGACGACTTCCGCGAAGGCCTCACCGCCATCATCAGCGTGAAGGTGGCCGAGCCCCAGTTCGAAGGACAGACCAAGACCAAGCTGGGCAACAACGAGGTGCGCGGAGCCGTGGACAGCGCCGTGAGCGAGATGCTGGAGAACTACCTCGAAGAGCATCCCAACGAGGCCAAGACCATCGTGGAAAAGGTCATCCTTGCCGCCCGCGCCCGTCAGGCAGCCCGCAAGGCCCGTGAGATGGTGCAGCGCGGCAACGTGTTCAGCAGCGCGGGACTGCCCGGCAAACTGGCCGACTGCCAGGACGGCGACCCCAGCCAGTGCGAGATTTACTTTGTCGAGGGTGACTCGGCAGGCGGAAGTGCCAAGCAGGGCCGCGACCGCCGCTATCAAGCCATCCTCCCCCTGAAGGGCAAAATCCTCAATGTGGAGAAAGCCATGCGCCACCGCGCCTTCGAGAGCGAAGAGATACGCAACATCTACACCGCCCTTGGCGTGACCGTGGGCACCCCCGAAGACAGCCAGGCCCTCAACCTCAGCAAGCTGCGTTACCACAAGGTCATCATCATGACCGATGCCGATGTCGACGGCGCACATATCGACACCCTGATGCTCACCTTCTTCTTCCGCTATATGCCCGAACTGATTGAGAACGGCTACGTCTACCTCGCCACTCCCCCACTCTACCTGGTGAAGAAAGGCAACAAGAGCTTCTATTGCTGGACCGAAGAGGAGCGCGAGCGTGCCATGGAGGCTGTGGGCGACAAGGGCGTGCATGTGCAGCGCTACAAAGGTCTGGGTGAGATGAACCCCGAGCAGTTGTGGGAAACCACCATGGATCCCGAGAACCGCCAGCTGCGCCAGGTGACCATCGAGAATGCCGCCTCTGCCGACCGCGTCTTCTCCATGCTCATGGGCGACGACGTGCCCCCCCGCCGCGAATTCATCGAGCGCAACGCCACCTACGCAACAATTGATGCTTAACCCCTCTAGCCTTACTAGCAGAACTAGTATTACTAGTAAGACTAGACAAATAATATCATTATGGACAAAAGAAACCTCTTACTTATCAGCAACAGCACCATGCGTGGTGAGGCTTACCTCGGCTGGTGCAAGGACGTGATTGCCGACTTCTGCCGTCGGCACAATGTGAAACGCGTGCTTTTCGTGCCATACGCCGGCGTGAGTCTGGCGGAGGGCGGCCTGACCAAGAGCTATGATGCCTACGAGGCAAAAGTGGCAAAGGTCTATGCCGAGTTTGGCGTAAAGCTGACCAGCGTGCACCACAAAACCCTGCCCATCAACGCCGTGTACGACACTGACTGTTTGGCCGTGTGCGGTGGCAACACCTTCCACCTTGTGCGCCAGCTGCAGCGCACAGGCCTCATGCAGGCTATCCGCCAGCGTGCTTTCGACGGCATGCCTTACATGGGCTGGAGCGCCGGCAGCAACGTGGCAGGCCCCACCCTCTGCACCACCAACGACATGCCCATTGTCATGCCCGACTCGTTCGACTGCATGGGCCTCGTCCCCTTCCAAATCAACCCCCACTACACCGACTTCTTCGACCCCAAACACGGTGGCGAAACACGCGACGACCGCCTAAAGGAGTACATCATGGTCAATCCCAAGGCCACCGTCGCCGCCATCCGCGAAGCCACCGCCCTGCTGCTTGAGAACGGCAACCTCTCACTGATTGGCAAACCCAACAAGATGAAAGTCTTCAAGACCAACATCGCCAACACCCAAGAACTCCCCCTCGATGCCGACATCAATTTCCTTCTAAAAGCATAGCACTATGAAATGGTATTTTAAATGCTTAAAGCAGTACGCCGACTTTAGCGGTCGCGCCCGTAGGAAAGAGTACTGGTGGTTCACGCTCGTCAACTTCATCATTGCCTTTGCCCTGATGATTGGCTTGATGATACCCATAGCCAAGATGGGCTTTAATGCAGCAGCCTCTGGAACTGAAGACATTGACGAGATGGAGATGATGCTCACCATCATGAAGAACCCTTTCATGTACATTTACATCATCTACTACCTTGCAATCCTCATCCCCAGCATAGCAGTAACCGTGCGCCGTCTGCACGACATTGGCAAATCGGGCTACTGGGCAATCTTCATTTTCGGAAGCGCATTGCTCAGCTATGTGGCCCAGCTGTTCCAAATCACCAGTAGTGTCGCTTTCATCCTTTTCGGATTAGCCAGTTTTGTCATCATCATTATCAGCCTTGTGTGGATGTTCACCAACTCCGATTACGGTCCCAACCAGTACGGTCCGAACCCCAAAGGCGAAGGCAACCCGACAGAGGAAGTCACTACCGCAGCATAAGTCCGCAGCACAGCGTTCTTCTTTAACAAAGAAAGCCTATGACAAAATACATCGGAGCACATGTAAGCGCGTCGGGCGGTGTGAGCAACGCCATCCTCAATGCCGAAGCTATTGGGGCCAATGCCTTTGCGCTCTTCACCCGCAACCAGCGCAGCTGGATGAGCAAACCCCTCGGACAGGAAGAAATCAACGGATTCAAACAACTGTTGAAAGAGCGTGGCTTCGAGCCGCAATACGTGCTGCCCCACGACAGCTACCTTATCAACCTCGGCTCGCCCGACGAGGAGACACTACAGAAAAGCCGCAACGCCTTCCTCGACGAGATGCAACGTGCCCAACAGCTAGGTCTGACCATGCTCAACTTCCACCCCGGCAGCCACTTGAACAAGATAAGCGAAGAGGAATGCCTCGACCAGATAGCCCGCGAAGTAAACGCCGCCCTGGCGCAGACCGAAGGCGTCACCGCCGTCATCGAGAACACCGCCGGACAGGGCACCAACCTCGGTTGGAAGTTCGAGCATATCGCCCGCATCATCGATGGCATCGACGACAAGAGCCGCGTAGGCGTCTGTATCGACACCTGCCACACCCTCGCCGCCGGCTACGACCTCAGCAACGAAATGGGCTACCAGTTCTGCTTCGACGACTTCGAAAGCATCATAGGGCTGAAATACCTTAGAGCCATACACCTCAACGACAGCAAGAAAAGTGCCGGCTCGCATGTCGACCGCCACGAGGCCCTCGGCAACGGCTACCTCGGACGCGACTTTTTCACCCGCTTCATGCACGACCCCCGTTTCGACAATATGCCCATCATACTCGAAACTCCCGACCCGGCCATCTGGGCTCAGGAAATCAGCTGGCTCAGAAGCCTCTAAACAAAGCGCGCTGCCCTTTCATTCCAATGCCACAGCTCGGAAGAAAGGGCAGCGTGCGTTATAGTGATGACAATGTTCCTTACAGACTTATTTGCTATCTAATCAAAGTGATAGTGCCTTTCCGTTGGTGGCGGAAGCCATCCCTATCGGTAAAGTAGACAATATACACATACGTGGCCTGCGGCATCTCGCGGCCTCGGAATGTGCCGTCCCAGCCATGATTGATATCGCTACTTATAAACACTTGCGTACCACCACGGTTGAAGATAGCCATCTTATAGTTGCTGACCACGTCACCCGCATGGTTCATCCGCGGACGGAAGATGTTGATTTCCTCATCGTCCGAACCTGGGATAAAGACATTGGGAAACCACAGAATAGTATCCTCATTAGGCACTACCACTGCCGACTTGCTGGACGACTTGGCGGGCTGTGGATTCACAGCAGGCTGCTCTACAACAAGCTGGGGTTCGGGTTCTGATACAACTGGTGCTGGCTCGGCAACCGATTCGCTCTTTGGCAACGTCAGCGGCGCTACAGGTGCCTCCTTTACAACCGCAGGCCGAAGTTCGGCCTTGGCTTCCTGCTGCGAGGCAACCGCCGGAGCCTGTGAGGATTCCACCACCGGGGAAACGGGTTCTGAGGGCTGTTGCACTATCACAGGCTTTGCAGCCTCAGCCTTAGCCGGCTCTGGCGTAGCAATTGGTTGAACATTCAGCCGTTCAGTATTCATCTGTGCCACTTGTGGAGCCGTTTGAGCGGCCGGGGCTGACACCTCCGAAGGCCAATTGACCGTTGCCACTATTGCAGAGGCAACAATGACAGCCCCCGCAGCCGCAGTCAACGCCTGACGGCGGATAGCCTTGCGGCGGATGGTCTTCTGAATCCGATCCCACACTTCGGGGTCGGGGTTCGCTCTGTAATTCTTCAACTTGTCATTCATATTATATCCTCGTTACTTGTTTATCAATCCATAGAAGAGCTTTCGGGTGTAACGCCCAACCGCCCTCTAATCATCTTCTTAGCCCGATGCACATACGACCGCACCGTGGTCTCTGGCACCTTCATCTTCTCCGAGATTTCCTTATACTCCATCTCTTCCACCTCCCTCATGTTGAAAGCCAGACGGTAAGGCTCGGGAAGGGTTTGCAGTATCTCCACAATCTTTTCCACTGTCGTCTCTCGGTCAAAATCCCATTGTTCCAATTCTATAAAATCGTTCTGCTCGTCACGTTCCTCCAAATCGCAATACACCAGCATCTGGTTCTCCAGCGCATGGTTGACCGCCACACTGAGCATAATCTTGTAAACCCACTTGACCAACGCCTGCGCATTCCTAAGCTGACCTATTCGCTCAAACACCTTTACAAAACCATCGTGGAGCAAATCCTGCGCATCCTCGCGCGACCGCGCATAACGCATACACACACCCATCATCACCGGCGACAACTCCTCATAAAGGAGTTTCATGGACTTTTGGTCCTTACGCTTACAGGCTGCTACGACTTGTTCCGGATCGTTTAACATATATATAAGACCGAAAAAAGGCCATTTTGTTGCAAAAATACAAGAAAAAAATCACTTTTTACATAGTCACCACTCACATTTTTCACCTTCATCACGATAAACTATTATAGTTCAGCAATATCCAGTTTACCACATTTTCGCCCTCGCCTATCATAAAAAGGATTAAAACGTCGCACCCCTCCCACCGCGGACTCTGAATATCGCCATTACTCTATTACTGTTACACTTCTTTTTTTGCTACGATTTCGTTTCATAATAAAAAATGAAACCATATATAGAACGAACCAAAATGGAGGGAAAAGAGGGTAGAAAAGGTGAAACTGGTGTCACTCCGCGACGAAAGTGGAATGGTCGGAGGAACTATAAAATGAGGAATACGGCATTGGACCGCCCAGCCTTCCGCCAAATGCCGCATTAACGAAATCAGTTCTTTTGAGAGCCTCGTGCGAGGCATTGCACCATGGTTGGCGGAGCATCCTTCTGCGAGTGATTTGCACATTTTTTTACCCATGTCAAAAAAAAAACGTATTTTTGCAGTTTGAAAGAAGAAAACAGTACATTGAAATAAACGGCAACTGACTCTATCGCTGGCAATGCCCTTGCGGGTATTGCGAGAGGAAAGTCCGGGCAACACGAGCCACCATACTTCCTAACGGGAAGGCGGCAGGAAGGCAAGCGTCCTGCCGACAGCAAGTGCCACAGAAAGACAAACCGCCTACGGGCAAGGGTGCAAGCGCGAGGTAAGAGCTCACGACGGGCATCAGCAATGGTGCCCGATGGCAAACCTTATGGGTTGAAAGACCAAATATACCGACAGTTGTAGGGCCGGCTCGCCTGATGTCGGGGGGTAGGTTGATAGAGGCCGGCGGTGACGCCGGCAGTAGATTAATGATAGAGACTGCCGCATGCGGCAGAACAGAACCCGGCTTATGAGGTTGCCGTTTTTTTTTTATGAACATTAAACGAGACACTCCCAAATGAAGAAACTCATCTTAGTATCGCTATTGGTAGCACTTTTGGCATCAGCTTGTTATAACGAGGGGCAGCTCGTCGTCAACCCTGCCCCGCTGACACAATACATGTTCCAACCCACTGAGTCCAAACTGCGCGATGTGGCCAAGGCCTATGCCGAAGCCATCAACTACAATTTGGAGAAAGGGACGCTACACCCGGGGCTCTACGCCGATTATGGAGTGGCATTGGCACGGCTGGGCTGCATCGAACAGGCCAACGTGATGTTTAACAACGAGAAAGTCTTCTTCCCAAACAGCACTGCCTATGTCGACTACCTTATCAGCGTGCTCACCCCCGGGATGAAAGCCGTGAGCCATATAGACACCTCGCGCATCAACATCAAGACACTCGACACCATCAAGGTAACCCTCACACCCGAAGAAGAGGCCTTCCAGCGCCAGTTGGACAATGACCCTGAATACCAACGCCTCCTTAAGCAACAGATGAAGGAGGAGAAAGAGCAGAAGGCCCTAGAGACAAAGAAAGCCAAGGCCGAGATGGCCAAAGCCAAGGAAGCCGAACGCAAGGCCAAGGCAAAAGCCAAGGAGAAGGCCCAGAAGGAGAAGGCTGCTGCCAAGAAGGAGGCCGAAAAGGCTCGCAAACAGGCAGCCAAAGAAGCCGAGAAGGCCAAGAAAGAAGCAGCCAAAGCCAAGAAGAAAGAGGCCAAAGCAGCTGCCAAAGCCAAGAAAGAAGCAGAAGACACGAAAAGGAAATCAAAAGAAACCCAAGAATAGACTATCCCTATGAAACATATACGCCTGCTCATACCGTTGATGACGCTTCTAATCCTCTGCTCCTGCAAGAGCGAGAAGCGCATTGCCACCTACGAGGAGCTCTACAAGGAGCAGCCTTTTGTCATCCTCGCCGCCCCCACGATGGACAAGGCCCAACGCCCGCTTCCGAAGACCACACACGACCGTCTGCTGGCAGACGAGCTCACGCAGGCTGCTCAATTTGTCCGCCAGTCCATCTCCGAGCCACTAGTGAACCAAGGCTACTACCTTATTTCTCCCCTTGCCACCGATGTCCTCCTCGACACCATCGGCAAGGATTACAAGCAATTGGCTCATGACGACCTCACTTTCCTCTCCACCATTTACGGCATCGATGCGGTGCTGCTCATCACCATTCACAAATGGCAGGAGCCTGAAGTCAACGAAGTGGTGGTATTCGCCGAGTACACCCTCCGCTCCACTAAGACCGGCTTAGAGCTGATGCATAGCTGGGTGAGGGGCAGCAAGATGCAGCCTGTGGATGCCAAAGGTGCCCCCGTGGAGCTGAGCACCGACATCGAATTCATCAACCGCACCGGCTTCAACAGCCGCCTTGCCCATCGCTGCATCCTGTTGCAGGCCATGAGCGACTTTGTGCTTCGGAGCCTTCCTACAGGCGCCAGCCGGTGGTATTTCCGCCACGACCAATACATATCTGCCAACCCCAGCTTCTACGGCTTCACCATCTTCCCTGACGGCAGCATAGAACGTTCATCAGTTACTGAAGAAGTATTTGGAGATGCGTGTTTCAAAGATTGAGCTCTCGCTCACCCCGGCATTATACGACTACCGCGGAATTCGCGAGCATCACACCGTGGTGGCTGTGGACATCCTGCGCGCCACCACGGCCATCTGCGCTGCCTTCCAAGCGGGGGTGGAGGCGATAGTGCCACTTGATAGTTTAGAAGGGCTTGACCACTACAAGGCCCTTGGCTTTATCAGTGCCGCCGAACGGGGTGGCAGGAAGGTGAAAGATGCCGAGTGCGGCAACTCCCCCACCGAATACCTCACCATGGACCTCCGTGGCAAAAAGATGGCCTACAGCACCACCAACGGCACCGTGTGCATACTTCGCGGCAGCGATGCGGAACGCACCCTCGTAGGAGCTTTCGCCAACATCACTGCCCTCACCCACCAGCTGCTGATAGAGCCACAAGATTTGGTCATCCTCTGTAGTGGCTGGAAGAACGACTTCAGCATCGAAGACACCCTCTTTGCAGGAGCCTTGTGCCAGCGGCTGATAGAGAGCGGGGCTTATGCCTCAAGCCACGATGCCGTTCACATGGCACTAGACTTCTGGCGGATGTGCGACAACCGGCCATACGAATACTCCATGCTCCACGCGAGCCATGTGCAGCGCCTTATCGGATTCGGCGCACAAAAGGACATCGAATTCGCATTCCAACACGACACCTGTCCCTTAGTACCCATTCTTAGGGAAGGGATATTGAGCATAACGAAATGAAAAAGGCTTCAGTTTATATAGCAATCCTCCTGCTGACGGTTTCATGCCCCATGGCCAATGCACAGCGTAGTGACACACTCCGCTGCCATTCCACCCATGCTTTCACATGGCAGCAATCAATAGCCCCTGCAGCGTTGATAGGTACAGGCACCGCCATATCTTTCACGCCGCTGCACACCCACTTCGACGACAACATCAACAATTGGTTGCAACACGACGGCCACCCGCGCTTCGAAGTAGAGAACTACCTACAGTACACCACGCTTGCCTCAGTGTTCATTCTCAAGGCCTGCAACATAGAAAGCCGACACAGTTGGCGCGACCTCGTATGCCTCGAAGCGGGGGCTTCCATCTTTGCCTTCTCCATTAATACCGGCCTCAAACATGCCCTCCACGTCGAACGGCCTTACGACGGAGTGTACAACAGCTTCCCCTCAGGGCATACCGTCACCGCCTTCCTCGGTGCCGAAATCCTACGGCGCGAATACGGCGAGGAATACCCCGCCATAGCCGTTGCGGGCTACACTGTAGCCACAGGCATCGGAGTAATGCGCATGTATAACAACCGCCATTGGGCCAGCGATGTTCTAGCCGGAGCGGGAATCGGCATCCTCAGTGCCAGCCTTATGTACTGGCTGGCACCCTACCTGACATTCTAGAAACAACCTGTAGAACTAGCATTACTAATAGTGCCAGCATAAGACACTCTCCGCCATGCAGCCCATCGCACACATCGAGACCTGCTTCCCCTCCAAATTCGGCATCCCGCGTCAGGCGGGCATCGTCGACACACCGGGACGCATCATCTTCGATCCGCCCTACCGCGTGCGCGAAGCCGTACGGGGGCTTGAAGGTTTCGACTACATCTGGATTATCTGGCAGTTCAGCCAAGCAGTACGCGACGACTGGTCGCCCACCGTGCGGCCACCCCGCTTGGGCGGCAACGAGAGGATGGGCGTCTTCGCCACCCGCAGCCCCTTCCGGCCTAACCCCATAGGACTTTCATCGGTTCGTTTGGTGAAGGTGGAGATGAATGAACAGCTAGGGCCTGTGCTGCACGTCAGCGGTGCCGACCTCATGGACGGCACCCCCATCTACGACATCAAGCCCTACCTGCCCTACGCCGACAGCCACCCCGATGCCCGCAGCGGCTTCGCCACACAGCCTTCAGACCTACTGCTTGACGTGCTCTGCCCTTCTGACCTGCTTGAACGTCTGCCCGCCGACCTTCGGCAGCCCCTGCTTGATGTGCTAGCCCACGACCCCCGTCCGCAATACCAGCACGACCCCGACCGCGTCTACGGCATGACCTTCAGCGGCTATGACATCCATTTCCGAGCCGACGACACTCAGATAACAGTAGTGGACATCACTTCTGAATGTGTAAACGAGGGAACGCGTTATTCCCAAGTCGGTCATTAGGGTTTACTCCACTATCAGTTTCTGGGTGGAACTTCCCTCCGCTGTGGTGAGGGTAATAAAATAGACCCCCTTTGGATAGTCTGTCAGCATGATGGTGTGGCTGATGGTCTGCGGAAGCAGCTTCTTGCGCATCACCTCACGACCCGAGGCATCTGCCATCGTGAGCACCCCGCCGGGGAACGGAACTCCCTCCAACACGCAGCGCACACTGCCCGATGCGGGATTGGGCAACAGAATGAAAGCACTGCCGAGGCTATCCGCTGTTGCAATTCCCTCCCGGGTTACAAACAGGGCGGTGAACGATGTGTCCTGCGTCACCTCCACATATCGCGGATTCATCGTTGCCCCGTCGTTCCACTGTAGAAAACCATAGGGTTCCACAGCATAGGCGGTCAGTGTTGCCAATGCACCCTCTTCATACACTCCCCCGCCTGCCACATATCCGCGTTCTTCATAGTTTGCTTCCGCCGTCACGGTGTATTTAATATCTAGGGGGATATACACCCTCACGCCACGTGACCAGTCGCTGTAGTACTCCGTACTGTCGTGCATGCATATTGCCCGCACGTATGCCACATACCACTGTCCTTTCTCCAAACTATCAATCACCGTTGCGGTGCCACATAATCTTGTATTGCACTGGTAGGCAGGTGTCCCGTCCAAGCCCCATGCAACCTCCCAGCCCACATGCAGGACGTCCACTCCCGACGCCCACGTGAGCCTCACGCGACCGTCGTCGTCGACCGTTGCCTCCAGACCGTTCACTTCCCTGCATGTGGGTGGTGGCGTATCCTGCGAGAAGATGGCTGTGAACTGCGTGTCCTGCGTCACCGCCACGAAACGCGGGTTCACCGCTATGCCGTCGTTCCAATACCAAAAGTAGTACCCGTCTCTTGCATGGGCACGCATCTGGGCAGGATCCCCTTTGCAATAAGTGCTGTCGCTTCCACGTCTATAGTAATTGTTTAGTATGCCTAATTCGTATGGATCCCTATAGAGATCCTCCTGTGTAAAATGGTAATCGTCCCATGGTGGCCGTTTTTCCAGCAACTCCGCGTAACCCATGCTGTCGTCATTGCTGCCCACTTCAACGTTGTATACAGATACTGTATCGAAATAGGCGGTGAACGTGGTGTCCTGCGTCACGAACACGGTGCGTGGGTTGTCGGTCACCCCGTCGTTCCAATGGCTGAACTGATAACAACTCTTGGCCAAGGCGCGAATGGTCGTGTAGGAAGAGTCGGGATAGAATGCCCTAGGTGTGCCGAAGCCTCGCGCACTGTCTGCCGACGCCACCTCTACAAGCCACTGCTGTTCGTCAAGGATGTATCCAAAGGGACCAAATTCGGTATATTCACCACCTCCTGGACAATAAAACCATGGGCCGTCGGGGTTTTCGCTGTATATATGATGGCTCCATCGAGTATTAATCACATCACAACTGTAGAAGAATCTATATAAGGATGGCATGTGGTCAAAATGATAACTAGATATATTTGTACCGGGAATAAGTCCATTGCCATACGAGGTGCTGTTGGACGATCCGCCAATCCATAATTCACCGGACAAGGTGAGAGCCGTGTCCAACAACGCTTCATACACCTGACAGTACTTTCTATAACACAACCCTTCGGCATCCTGTCTTATGCACATCATTTTGGGCTGTGCCGTGTCCCAACGCACCGTCGCCACACGTCTCACAAAGTTCGAATTTGGCTTTTCGTAGGATGGAATTTCCACATTCGTGTCTCGCACATAAAGGTATAGGTATTCCGGCAGTCGATTCGTGTCTACAATATAAACATCACCGTAATACCAGTCTTCGCCTCGTCTATTGTGCTCCAGCATCGCCCACAGGCCCTTGATACGGATAGGCCGGGAAACCTCATTCCGCTGTATATATATACAATTATCACAACAACCATTTATCTCGTTGTACGCACCTGACCCCCACATGTTACTACCTGATCTTATCCAAAGATTCCAAGGAGGCTGCAGATAGTATTCGGTAGTGTCAAGCCACCTGCTGTAGTAGTAGTTGCTCTGCCGTCCGCAGGACAGCGTATCCCGCGAAGGTGTCGGCCATGTTGTATATGACTGTGCACACAACTCCGCCGTCAGCAGGACTGCCATTGCTATAAGTGAAACAATCTTTTTCATAATATCAATGTTTTTTTATTGTTAGTTTCTTCTGGGCCGTCGTTTTCTCGCCTCAGCATACAAGCAAGCTTGTCTGCGTTGACTTCGTCTACGTTGCCTGGCTTCGGGGAACCAAACAAGTTTGTTTCCCGCTCAACTTTGGCAACTCCCGGCTTATCGAAAACGTTCATTACAATTATTACAAATAATATCTAGGTCGATGTCTATTGTGTTTGTTTCTGACTGTTCCCATTTAAAAATAACCTTTTTACCGTATTTCCAAGTGATTTCTAGAGGGTTGGCATGACGTCCGGGAATGACCTCATATTGGTTGTTTGTCACATCGAAACATGACGGCAAAGACAATTGATTGATATTTTGGTCAAACAGGTGGAACCCAAAGGAATTGTCATGTCCTGATATATCTATGTGTGCACCAAATATTTTTTGCGTTAGCGAGTTATACGTGTATGAGCCATTTGTCAGCCAGGTAACAATGTGAGACGACCCACTTTGCACAGGTATGGTTATTAGGCCATTTGTGTGTGTGTTGTCTGTCGACAATACAAATAGTTTGTTGGTATTATACAGATTCCCAATTTCTTTTATTACTGCATGTAGACCTGCCTGATAGAAGAGGCTGTTGCTGTATTGCTGTGCGTTGTGAAACAGGAATAGACGGATTCCTCCCATGCTCCCGTCCCACTTTTCCACTCCAAAAGCAACACCGACCATATTATACGAGTCATTGATGTGGAACAGTCTCATCGGAGCATTGTTGTAATGAAAGAAGTAGTTTTCGTTCGATAACATGTTATATCTAAACATGTTATGGCTTGAAATTGGATTGTAGGTGTGGTTGCAGCCGTCAAGGTCAAACCTATCCAACAAGAATATCTGGTGATTAATGTCGTAATCGTAGGATTCTGGCAAGTTGTCGTTACCGCAGGTGTATTGGGCCAACAGCGTTATGCTGTCCTTAAATGTCATGATGTCCGAGAAGACAATCTCGGGTCTTCCGGATATGGTGTCAATCCTTTTTATCCATGTCGACCCGGTGTCTTCTAGTTCTAAAATACAGGCAACTTTTTTAGTTTTTTCAGTTCCGATTGCACTGATCAATACTGGTGTTTCATCGGTTTTACTGATTGCAAGCCGTGTTAATTGTGTCGTTTCTGAAAAGGTCTGATAATACACAGAACCATATCCATACAGCATGTCATTTATTATAAAACGTCCCACAAAACCCATGGTTATATGCTCTCCGTTTAGGTTTAGCTTAGGGGTAACAACCTTGCCACAGAAATAACAAGTCCCATCGAACAGCCTCATGTCTGAAATAGAAATTGTAGAACACAAACAACCCGGACAACAATCAACGAATACTGCAGAAAAAGCAGCCACAGGAGTCATATTATTTCCCCTTACAACAAATATATGGCGACCTAACCCACTTATTGTTTTCTCATGGATATAGGTTACATGGTTTTGATTGTTGCTCCTTACTATGCTTTCCCATTCAGTAAGGTTGTTGTACTTGGTCCACTCACTCTGACAAGGGGATTGATACTCCCTAACTAAGCTGTCGTTCTGCCCTTGGACGATTGTTGAGACTGCCGTCAGCAATAATAATGCGACACCCCGGACACTCTTTTTAAACGATAATATCATCATAACATTATGATTTAGTATGTATTATAACAAAAGTCGGAATGATATCCTGACTGATTTTACCATACAAATATAAAAAAACTTTTTGAATTAAACACAAATGTATGACGAAAAGTTGTTTTTTTACGGTTATGCATGGACGATTGTCTTCTATTTTATGGTTCTTCCAACAAATGCGTAGATGAGGTGAAGGAATAGTCCAGTGGACTATTCCGATAGCGTTAACGGAGAAACAACCCTCGCGGTTGTAGGCTGCCTCAAAGCAGCCTTCCGCCGATTCGAACACGGCGGAAAGCGAGCGTCCAAGAATTTACTCTTGAGACCGAGCCAAAGCCGTGTCTGCCTAAGCAAACACGGCGGAGGGCGAGCGTCCGAGAATTTACTCTTGAGACCGAGCCAAAGCCGCGTCTGCCTAAGCAAACACGGCGGAGGGCGAGCGTCCGAGAATTTACTCTTGAGACCGAGCCAAAGCCGCGTCAGCGTCAGCTAACACGGCGGAAATTTTCCCAAAACATTGAAAAACGACAAACGACAAACGACATTTTTCGTATCGGCGGGCCTTTGCTTTTTGGCAAAAGGCAACCGCGTTTTATTCACCGCTTCGCTATCGGACTCCCCACTGGGGACTCCTTCTCTTTTCCGCTTCGCTATCGGGAAAGCCCACAGGACTTCCCCTTCACCTTACGGGTTCAACTGCGCCCTGCGGGCCCAGTGCTCGTTGAAGTCTTCGAGGTTGCGCTTCAACAGGGTGGGGATGTCGAGATGATAGGGACAGCGTTCCTTGCAGAGACCACATTCCACGCAGTCGTTCACCTTCTGCATCTTCTCGTTGAACTCGTCGGTGAGGTAGACGCTGTAGGGTGCACGACGCAGGAAGAGGTACATGCGGTTGCAGCTCTCAATCTCGATGCCCACAGTGCAAGGCTGGCAGTAGCCGCATCCGCGGCAGAAGTCGCCGCACAGCTCCTTGCGGTCTTGCTCGATGCGGGCTCGCATCTCGTCGTCAAGCACCGGCGGATTCTCTTGGAAGGAGATAAACTCGTCCAGCTCGCTTTCGCGCTGTATGCCCCAGATGGGTTCCACGTAGGGGAACTGTGCCAGATAGGCGTAGGCGGTGGCGGCGTGATTGATAAGACCTCCCGCCAGACCCTTCATGGCAATGAATCCCATACCGTGGTCGCGGCAGCTCGCAGCCAAGGCATGTTCCGCCTCGTTAGCCAAGTAAGAGAAGGGGAACTGCAATGTCTCATACAACCCGCTCTCCACAGCCTCGCGCGCCACCGCCATACGGTGGTTCGTCAGTCCGATGTGGCGTATCTTGCCCTGCTGCTTGGCTTCAAGCATTGCCTCGTAGAGGCCCGTGCCATCGCCCGGTTTGGGGCAGAACGGGAGGTTGTGGAACTGGTATAGGTCCACATAGTCGGTCTTCATCAGCCGCAGACTGGTCTCCAGCTGATTCCAGAAGTCCTCCACCTTGGTGGCACCCGTCTTGGTGCTGATAATCACCTTGTCACGGCGGTCGCCGAAAGCTGCACCAATCTTCTCCTCGCTGTCGGTATAAAAGCGGGCGGTATCAAAATAATACATGCCGTAGTCCAATGCTTTGTGCAGCAGACGGACTGTCTCGGCCAGGCTGATACGCTGTATGGGCAGTGCTCCGAAACCATTCTTTGGCACCACGAGCCCCGTACGGCCTAATGTTACTGTTTGCATAGTATAAGGATTAAGAACTATAAATTAAGAGCTAAGAACTAATCAGCCGACAGGGTTCTGTCACACTTCTTAGCCCTTAGCTCTTACTTCTTATCGCTATTTAATGTTCGGTTCTTCGAGACCGTAGCCTTTCTTCTTGTCGACGGCTCTGAGGTATATCGAAATCAGCAATGCTGCAATACCGAGGGCTGCCAGCATCACAAGTGCCATGGTGTAGTCGAGCTCATGGGCAGCGGTACCAGCCTCGTTGGTCTTGTTGAGCACAATACCGATGAGGGCGGGGAAGAGACCCAGGCCGATATTCTGAATCCAGAAGATGGCGGCATAAGCCGAACCGATAATTTTTTCGTCAACCAGCTTAGGCACAGAGGGCCAAAGGGCGGCGGGCACGAGTGAGAAACTTGCACCCAGCACAAGGATGGTGACGTAAGCCACTACCGTGCCACCCACTGCATTGCCTTTGAAGGCAGGCAGGATAAAGGCAAAGGTGAGGTGGCAAATCACAAGGAGGATGGAGCCGAGCATCAGCATCGAAGCGGCCTTGCCCTTGTGATCCACGTAGTTGCCAAGGATAGGCGTGATGGCCACAGCCAGCAGCGGGAACACAGCAAAGATAGTCTCGGCAGTGCCGCGCATATAACCCATGTAGCAATATACCACCAGTGCCACCACGGCCAGAGCCATCAGACCGAATTTCAGTCCTTTCTTCTTAGAGAAATTGCTTGCAAAAGCACATACGGCCACGACCAGCATGATAATGTACTGCACAATAGTCACCGACTCACCCGCCCAATAGGTGCCAGGGGCGGCGGGGTTGAGCGTCAAGTTGCACTGCAACATGTTGACGGCATATTTCTGGAAGGGGAAGATGGCACTATAATAAAGTACGCAGAGCAGGGCCACCAGCCAGAAACCGAGGCTGGAGAAAATCTTGCCCAGGTCGCTGATTTTGAATGGGTCGTCCTTCTCCTCGGCTTCGCCGGTCTGGCTGTCGAGTTTCTTGTCCATGAAGAAATAGGTGATAAACATGATGAGGGCGATGCAGAGCAGCACCACGCCGAATTTCACGGAGTTGTCGACATGGATTTCGCCGCCCAACTTGGCAAAGTAGGGCGAGAAAATCATGCAGGTGGCAACGCCCAAGCGGGCCAAAGCCATCTCAGAGCCCATTGCCAAAGCCGTCTCACGTCCTTTAAACCATTTCACAATACCACGGCTCACCGTGATACCGGCCATTTCGCAGCCGCAGCCGAACAGCATAAAGCCGCAGGCCGCCAACTTGGCCGAAGCGGGCATCCCAGCCGCGAAGGGCAGAATGGCTCCGATAACCGGCAACTCGCCATTCCAGTTTAAGTGATTGGTGAACCAAGCCTCCGTAGCGGTGCCAATAAACGCATCGCTGACAGCATAATACTTAATTATGCCGCCAACCAGCATCACCGCACCGGAGAGTACGGCAGTGAATCTCACCCCCATCTTGTCAAGGATGATACCCGCAAAGATGAGGAAGAACACATAGACATTAAGGAACACCTCGGCACCCTGCATACGCCCGAAGGCGGCGCTGTCCCAGCCCCGTTCGGTCTGCATAAAGTCCTTAATTGGGGACAGAATGTCCATAAAAATGTAACTGCAAAACATGGCCAACGCCAGCAGCAACAGCGCAATCCAACGCATGGCAGCACTGTCGCGGAGAGTTTTAACTGTTTCTGTCATAGTATTACCATTTTTAATTTACGATTTTTTTTCAAATGAGGATGCAAAGATACGAATATTTTTTGTATTTTTGCAAATTCAAATGCACAATTCTTAATTTTTAAATGAATATCCACCCCGACACCCTCCCATTCTTCGACGACTTGTTGGTGAACAACAATCGTGACTGGTTCAACGACAACAAGTCGCGTTGGACGGCCATTCGTGACCAGTTTGTCGAGTTCACCCAAGCACTTATCGACGTTATGACGCCTCTCGACCCCGCCTTGGGCAACCTACAGGCCAAACAATGCGTCTACCGCATTTACCGCGACCTCCGCTTCACCACCGACAAACGCCCATACAAGACCCACATCGCCTGCTTCCTCCCTGTCGGCGGCGACCGCACGCAGTGTGTGCCAGGCTACTATTTGCAATTAGGGCAGGGCGACTATGGCCTAGAGGGCGGCTGTTCTCTCGGCGGCGGCATCTTTATGCCTTCACCCGCACAGCTTGCCGCCATACGGCAAGAAATCTTCTACTGTCCCGACGAGTTCAAGGCCATCCTCGCACAGAAAGACTATCACCGATACTATGGCGACAGCTTCTTCACCAGCCGCAAACTCAGCCGCCCGCCCAAAGGCTACCCCTCCGACTGGCCCGATATCGACCTGCTCAAATACCGCGACTACTGTAGCATGCACACCATGCAGAAGAATCTCATTGGCTCTGACCAGTTCTTCGACCACGTCGTCAAGGCATGGCGTGCCACCGTTCCTCTCAACCGCTTCATCGAACGTGCCCTCAACCTTATCTAACTCCATCTAACAAATGCAAGCACTTGTCACAGGAGCCACTTCGGGCATGGGTCTAGAATACTGCCGCCAGCTCGCCCAACGCGGACATCACCTCGTCATGGTCTCCAACCAACAGGAGCTGCTCGACACTCTTCCAGCTCAACTCTCTCAGCAATATCACGTCAACGCCATTGGCCACTACCAAGACCTCGCCACCCCCGATGCCGCACAACTGCTTTACGATTGGTGCGGCAAACAGCATCTACAAGTTGACATTCTCATCAACAACGCCGGCATGTTCTTCTTTCACGAACTCACCCCCGACTACACCAGCCGTTCCGAAGCCATGCTTGCCCTCCACGTGTTCACCCCCACTCGTCTCTGTCTTCTTTTTGGTCAAGACATGAAGCTCCGCCGTCAGGGATACATCATCAACGTCTCCAGCTTGGCTGCTCAGCTGCCCACCCCCGGCATCACCCTTTATGCTGCCACCAAGGCTTATCTCAAGAGTTTCTCCAAGTCGCTATACTTCGAGATGCGCCCCTACGATGTGGGGGTCACCACCGTTCTGCCCGCCGCCATAGCCACCCCCCTCTACAACCTTAATCCACGAAAACTTTCCCTGTTCTCCAAAATCGGACTCATCCGCTCCCCCCAATGGCTCGTAAGATGCGCTCTTAAAGGCATGTTCCGAAAACGGCGAACCGTCAAACCCGGTCTGATGAACTATCTGGCACCCCTCCTTCTCAAGCTCCTCCCAAACCACTTGGAGACACGCATCTGGACAAAGTTCTCAACCCGCCAACCTCTCCGCCATTCATGAACATCATCGTGACAGGAGCCACCGGTTCCATAGGGAATGCCGCCGTGCAGATGCTCCGTAAAGAAGGTCACACCGTCATCGGCACCTCGCGCCGAGCCGAACACGATGGTTTCCGCCCTCTCGACATCAGCTCACCTGCCTCTATAGAAGCCTTTGTACGCTCACTTGCCTCCGACAATATCCGCATCGACGGTCTCCTCAACAACGCAGGCACCATGCAGCGCCATTATCGCACCACCCCGGAGGGTCACGAACTGGTCACCGCCACCAACTACCTTGGCACATACCTCCTCACCCGCAGCCTACTGCCACTCATGAATCCTGGTGCCCATATCGTCTTCACCATATCCCTCTCCTGCCACATCGCACATCTTGACGACCATTTCCTCACTCCCGACCCCGTCCATTACAGCCAGCTACTCACCTATGCCAACAGCAAAATGGCAGTGATGCTCTTTGCCGAAGAACTTCACCGCCGCATGGGACAATCTTTCGTAATCCACCTCACCGACCCTGGCATCGTGAACAGCCGCATGATACACCTCGACCGCTGGTTCGACCCCCTCACCGACCTTATATTCCGCCCTTTCACCCTTACCCCCCAACAAGGTGCGGTGCCAGCCGTCAACGCACTGCTGCACACATCTCCTGCCGTCCCCCAAACAGACACCTTGCAACAGCCTGCACCACTGCTGCTCTTCCATAGCCACGGGCACAGCCTCCTCCCTCACCATTGGCAAAACCCACAGCAGGCTCAATGGTTATGGGAAGAAACAGAAAAACTTCTTTTCAAGTAAACATAGTGACGACACCCGCCCTACTGCGCAGCTCTTTCAACCGGGTTGGCATAGAGGGTGAGAAACTGCTGACGCAGTGTTTCCATACCGATGCCGTCAACCGCAGGCATTTGCGACATATGGTCGATGAAAGCCTCTTTTTGAAGAGACGTATAGTGGCCCGCATAACGCATGCCCCCATGCAGCAGGTCATACGCCACATAGTTGGTGGGCATCAAGTGGTAGCCATCACTGATGCGGCTGGTGAGCAACTGGGCCAGCTGCTCTGCCAATGCGCTGCCTCCATCGGGCAGGGAACGTAGATCGTCGGCATCGATAGGTTTGTTAAACGAAATGTATACCTGCCCCTTGGGCGAACGGATGCCGGTGAGGATGCTCACCAGGTCCTCGCCCATTTGCTTGGTGTAGCTGCCCTGCTGACGCGTCAGGCAGACCTCGCGCACCTTAAGGAAATCGCAGGGTTCCCACTCGTAGGATATTGTAACGGGCACGATACGCAGCGAGCTGTAGGTCTCGGCTGTAGGTCTTGAATCGTAGAGGCCTAGCATCTTGACCAACGCCACCTCGGTCTGGTCGTTGCCGTCCTTAGTACGACCGTTGCGTTGGGCTATCCACACCGACTCATGCCTATCAGCCAGCACATGCCTCATATACAGCGACACATGGCGGAGGTTGGTGTAGAACTCTTTGGGGCTGCCTCCCCGCTCCACCTTGAACATACGGTTACACCTGCCAATGTCCGTCACCACAGGATGGCTCATCAGGTTAGCCCCAAAGGTAATCTGAATCGGAGGGAAGCTGTGAAGATACATCACATATACCAACAGATTGGCATCCAACACTATGTCGCGGTGGTTCGACACAAAGAGATAGTTCTGTCCAGGGGCAAGTTGCTCCACCCCTGAATAAGTGAACTGGGTTATCGTTGTGTCTATGACATGTTTGATAAGGTCATACATGATAGTGCTCTGCAGCTGTTCGATGGTCTTGATAGCCACGAAGTTTCCCTTCACCTGTTCCAATGGGGTTGAGGGGTAGAGATAGGCTGCCACACTCTCAAACTCGGGGCTGCGGGCGATGCGTTGGAGTGCCTCACGCATCTCGCTGTCGTCATAGGGCCTTATATCGTCGAAATTCATGCTTTAAATGTACTGTTTACAAGTAGGGGACCATGTTTGAAAAAAGCGTTAGTCGATTTACGCATTATTGCACATACACTTTCAGACTCCTAAGAGCGCAGGTCGATAAACTTGACCGGTTTGCGGCTCTTGGGAGGGAATACTATCTGCCTGATTTGTTCCGATGGGAGCACCTCAATCTCTGGAGCCACCCTGATGCGTGAGCGGAAACTATCCTTGAGAGTCTTCACCACATCAAAATCAGGGGTGTGTTCCAGTGCTATCTTCACCACCACGTCGTCGGTTCCTGCATCGTTGGTCCTCACCTCCACAACATAGTTCTCCACATAGTCGGTATTGTCCAACACATCGTTAATGGCTGGCGGATAGAGTGTGGTGCCCTTCAACTTAATCATATTGTTCTTACGGCCCAGCAGCGGTGTGAGGCGGTAGGAGTTGCGACCGCAGGGGCATTGCTCCACCCGCTTGGCAGCAATGTCACCCGTGCGGAATCTCAGCAGCGGCATACCCTCAACCCCCAACGTGGTCACCACCACTTCGCCCGACTCCCCGTCGGCCACCGGCAGGTCGTCGTCGCCTATTATCTCCACTATAATTAACTCCGGGTGTACATGGCCGCCCATGCCGTAGGGGCATTCCGAGAACGTAGCCCCCATCTCGGTCGACGAATAGGTGGCAAACAGCTGCACGTCCCATTTCTCTTTGATGCGGCGACCTAGGAGGTTGAGACTGAAATCCTGCTCGCGCAGCCCTTCTCCGATGCCTATGATGCGGCGTATGCTGCTGTTGCGATAATCTATCTGGTGCGCTTCGGCATACTGGACCAGTTTCAATATAAACGAAGGCACACACATAATCGTGTCGGGCTGAAGACGGCGTATCGTGTCCCACTGCAATTCGGGGATGCCGTTACCCACACGTATCACCGATGCCCCCAACTCGCGCAGACCGAGGAAGTACGCAAGCCCCGCCATAAAACGTTTGTCGAGCGTCGTCATCAGTTGCACGATGTCGCCAGGTCTCACACCGGCACAGGCAAAAGACTTCTTTTCATTATACGCCAGCCGCTGGAGATCTTTCTCCGTGCAGCCGAAGGTCACTGGGTCGCCCAGCGTGCCCGACGTGGTAATGTAGTCGATGATGCGCTCACGCGGGCAGCAGCGGAAGTCGTCGTTAAACAGCTGTAGGTCCTTCTTCTCAGTGAATGGGATGCGCGTAAGGTCTTCGAGGTACTTGATTTTATGTATATCAATTCCATAGCTGGAAAACATGCGCCGATAGTAAGGCGAATGAGCCTCCAAGTAGGCCAACGCATCGGCCAGCTTCGCCTCCTGAAAGCGTTTGATTTGTTCGGGGGACTGGTATTCTATGTCTGAATTCATCATAATTTGATTGTTTGATTGTTTGATTGCTTGAATAATTGGTTAGAGGTTAGAGGGGGCGGCAGCAAATTCTCAATTCTCAATTCATAAGGCGGCAGCAAATTCTCAATTCTCAATTCATAAGGGGCGGCAGCACTCAAGCATTAACACAATCAAGCAATCAAGCAATATCTTTTATTTTTAGTAGTTAGTAACGCATAAACACATTCTTTATTATAGACTCAAAAAAATAAATAGGGGGTTACCATAACTGACCCAGCCATCGAAGGAACTCGTATTTCCACCCCCGCGATTCGGGGGTGCCGTACACGTCGCTCACTCCAAAACCATGACGGCCGTGCCTATACTGCAGAAAACGGTGGCTGATGCCCTTGGCAGCCAGTGTGTCGGCCAGCATCTGGGCGTTGTGATAATCCACTATGGGATCGTCGACACAGTTCACCAAAAATATCGGCGGGACATCCTGCGGCACCTGACGTTCTATTGAGAGCTGTTCGCGCAAATCCTTGTCATACTGGCCCCATTCACCCATCAGCCCCCTGCGCGAACGCTTGTGGACATACTCTCCCGTCATAGTCACCACCGGATATATTGCGGCCACGAAAGCCGGTCTCTGCCCCGTGGTGGTCACAGCCTGGCCTAGCACCAGATGTCCGCCAGCCGAAAAACCCATCATTCCTATACGGGCGGTGTCTATGCCATACTCTGCCGCATGGTCTGCCACCCAGCGCAACGCCTTCTGACCATCGTCATACATATCGGGGTGGCGCACTCCCCTGCACACGAGGCGGTAATGGGTGTACCACGCCCACCATCCCGGCACTCGGTACTTGAGCACAAAGGCCGATACCCCATGACTTTGAAGCCACTGGGCCACCTCTATGCCCTCGCCCATATAGTCAAGCCAGAAGTAGCTGCCCCCCGGACACACCACTACTGCTGTCCGCGACCCCTCGGTCACGTACGGTGTGATGGTCACCTTGCTGGCTGCCCCCTCAGCCTCCGGCCATAGGGGGAACGCCTGTTGTCCTTGAAGCGGCTGACCAACCAGCCAGACCAAAAGCACACAAAGCAGACTCCGCCTCATTGTCCACCAAGTATTTTCGCCACCTCGTCGCGTTCCAGACGGCGGTAGGCGGGCGGGTGTCCCTCATCGAAAGTCACCTCGAAATACTCCTCGTCGTAGAACGACAATTTGGAATTGGTGTCGGGATTACACTCCCAATAAACAATCTGGTTCACGTCCAGATGTTTCTGTTCGCAAATCTGCTCTGCCAACGAGCGCCCAGCATAGGTAACCGAGGTACCTGGGTTGTCCTGATACAGCTCTGTCACTATGACATAGGTCCTGCCGTCAGCCTCCCTAATCTTCAGTCCGCAGGTCGAGGGCATGTCCCACTGTCCGCGGAAAGGGAATATCTCGTCGTAGTAAGTCTCTGATACTTTCATTTCTTGGCAATATTACGTACATCATCCTTTCCAAACGACTTGTTGGCCAGTGCGCGATTGCGTGGGCGGTAGGTGCCGTCTTCCATCTCGCGGGCCACCACGTTGTAAAAAAGCTTGAACATCTTCTGCTCCTGGCTCTCGGTCGCATAGAAGCTCCTCCACGCATAGTCATACAAATCCTGCAACCGTTCGGGCGACATATGCTGGGGCTGGAACACCACCTGACCAGCATTGTAGTGGTCCCAGTCGAAATCGAAAATGCGTCCCTGCCGCAGCAGGTCGTCATAGGCCTTTGTATGAGGGAACGGGGTGAGCACGGTGAACTCCGCCAAGTCCAGGTCTATCTCGCCCAAGAAGTCGATGAGCCGCTTGCAGTCATCCTCCGTCTGGTTGTCCAATCCCAGCAGGATGGTGCCTTCCACCCCGATGCCGTAGTCGTGATAGCGTTTCACACGTTCTTTGATATAGTCCGACGTGTCGTACACAGCCTGGTAGACATACCATGCTCCTGCCTTAGAGGCAAGGTCCAGCACCACAGGGTCGTCCTCTATCGTGTGGCTAATCCATTTTTTCTTCAGGGGGGCAATAGCTTTGAACAGTTCCATCTCCCACTCCTTATTCTGGGCGAGCGAGTTGTCGACGATAAAGAGGCGGTTGTTGTCGATGGCTGCCATATCCTCCACCACCTTGTCGATGGGGCGTGGGCGGAACTTGCGACCGCCGAGATAGGAGACGGCACACGGGTAGCAGCTGAAACGGCAGCCGCGCGAAGCATGGAAGAGGTCTACCATCTGAACGCCCTTGTGGTTATAGAGGTGGCGTTTGTAGAGATCGCGTCTGCAGGGCCCCACGGTTTCGATGGGCGGCATCTGACCCATGTAGTTATACACTTTCTTGAGGTGTCCGCATCGCCAGTCTTCGAAAACCTGTTCCTGTCGCCCCTCCGACTCCCCGAGGAACACCGAATCCACATGTTGCACCATCTCTTCAGCATGGAGCATGGTGGAGATGCCGCCGGCCATTACCTGCTTGCCTCTGCGATGGTATTCGTCGGCTATGGCCCAACCGCGCTTCACCTGCGTGCTCAGCATCATCGAGAGTGCCACCACGTCGCAGTCGTCGTCAAAGTCTATCTCCTCCACATTTTCATCCACAAATGAGACCTCCACATAGTCTGGCAGCGTGGCAGCAAACGCCACCGGCCCATGAGGGGGCAGGTTGAAGGTGGTCTGCCCACGCAACTTCTGCCATCGGGGGTAAATGAGTTTTAATTTTATTCTGTCCATATTCTTGAATGTTTGAATGCTTGATTGTTTGATTGTTTGAGTAACTATTGATTGCTTGATTGTTTGATTGCTTGAATAATTGGTTAGGGGTTAGAGGTTAAAGGGGGCGGCAGCAAATTCTCAATTCTCAATTCTCAATTCATAAGGCGTCAGCACTCAAGCATTAGCACAATCAAGCAATCAAACAATATCTTTTATTTCCCTTCGCAACGTGCTGTCGCCTAGCAGGGCTTCGGCGGTGGCTATGGCGGTGACGGCCACACCGCACATGCCGTGCAGGTTCACGTCCTGCCCTGTGAGGAAGAGGTTGCGCACTTTGGTACGCACTGCGAGCTGCGTCTGCATCATGTTGTTGCAGTCTTTATGGAGACCATACATGCCGCAGTGCCGGTTGCCCAGATAGTCGCGGATGGTCAGCGGCGATGAGGCCTCTACCCCTTCGACATGGCTGCGCAGGCCTGGCATCAGCACTTCCAGCAGCATCAGCACCCGGTCGACACACGCCTGCTTCCACTTCAGATAGGCTTCGCCCCTGTGTCCTATGGTGGTCGCTTCCCACTGGGCCACCCATTCGTATGTCATCGGGCATATCACGGTCATTGACTGTGCAAACGCTGGCTCCTGCTGCGAGGCCTGCATCAGGACCATGGCGCAGCGGGGCCATACATCCTCAGATGCCGCAGCACAGTCCCACACCGCCCTATTGTCAGCGGCATAGTACAGCGGGCTGGGCCGGTGGGGCTGCGAGGAGGGTTTGAAACGCACGTATAGCTTAAAGGCCGAATAGCTGTCGGGAGCTTCCTCCAACCGCTGACGATATGAGCGTGGGAAGGCATTCGGTGGCGACAGGGCAAGGAGGGTGTGAATTGGCAGGTCGCTCACATAGTTATCGGCCCGGTAGGTCCTTCCGGCCGACGTAAGCACATGGCCGATACGGTGGTCCTCCACCGTGAAACCCGTCACTGCCTCGTTCACCCGTATGGTGCCGCCACCGTCGCATATCATACGTGCCAGCACCTCTGCCATCTGGCTGCTCCTCTCGGCGAACTGCGCAGTCCCCTCAATATGCAATATGTTGACCAACGCATGGACATAAGCGGGCGTTTCGTCCCACACGCCCCCATATAGGGGAGCCAGATAGGATAACGCCGCCCGCAGGTCGGCATCGGATATGTAATGTTCGATGAATCTGCCCACCGGCCACAAAAATTCCTCACTGTGGCTCAGTGGCGTATGCTCCTCGTCGCGCAAATAGAAGAGGTCTTCCTCCTGTGACAGCCTGTATAGTGCGTCCACATAACGGCGTATGCCGTCGGCCTCATGCGGGAAGAGGTGGCTGAAATAGTCTACAAAGGCCTCACGGCCACGTGGTATGCAATAATGAACGCCCGTAGGCGACACCACCACCTCGTCTACGCTGCCCTCGCCCGACAGGCGGAGGTCCAGCTGTCCCATGACACCCAGATAGGAACATATCCGTTCCATCAGTCCGCCCTTCTGAAAGCCACCAAACACGTGCATTCCCGTTGCGAAACTGATGCCGCCACGCGTAAACGAACAGAGCCCGCCGCCCACTGCGTGGTGGCGTTCCAGCAGGGTCACGCGCTGCCCCTTCTTCGTCAGCAGGGCACCAACCAGCAGTCCGCCCAGTCCTCCGCCCATCACCAAAGTGGTGGGCCCGGTAGGCTGCTCATGCCTACCCACTGCCACCATCTGCCGTGTCACCGCCTCATCGCCCAAGATATGGCTACACACCTTCAGCACCCCCACCAGCACTCCCAACATACCGTGGGCATTGATATTCTGTCCCACCAGCAGCACATTGGGTATCTTGGTGCGGTAGTCCACCCGGCCAGCCAACCCTTTCCTCACGTCCCTTTCCAGTCCGTACATCGACCCATCGGGGGTCAGCGTATAATCACGATAGGTGAGCGGGGTGGCGGTATAATAGCTTGCTATATGACTGCCGATGCCGGGGAAGTCCTTTTCCAACGCAGCCAGCAGCCTCATCGCCTTGCGCTGTTTGAAATCCTCATAGCTGCTGCCGCGCCTGCCTGTAAGCGTGTCGTGCCACTGGGCCAGTTCGCTAGCGGACATATATGCGAGCACCACACCGCTGTCGGCCCACTGGGGATGGGGCTGATGGCAATGGTGCATATACAGATAGCCCCTCGGCCAGTCCTCTTCGGTGTACGATGCCATCTCCCACGGCGACGCACAGGCAAAGCCGTAATAGTTATGGTTCATATACGGCATGCTCTGAGGCTTGAACTTGACAAACAGCGAGAAGGCCGACGTGGTGTTTGTCATCGTGCCGATGCGCGAATGGTACACAGGGCGCAGCTCATGTTCCTCAAACCAGTCCTTCAGCTGGCTGGGATGCACGTCGCTCACCACCACATCAGCGGGCAGCATAGTGCCGTTTTCCAGCACCACACCTTGCGCGCGTCCCCCCGAGCAGCGGACCTTCACCACACGGCTGTTCGTACGCACCGTACCCCCAGCACCGCACAGCACTTCCACCAGTGCGTCCGCTATCGTCTCGCTGCCTCCCACAATCCTGAATGCGCTGTTGTTGTAAAAATTGGCTATGAAGGCGCAGGTGGAGAAGGGTGTCACCCCGCGCCGCGCGGCATACAACGATATGTTGCCCATCAGCACCTCTCGCAGCAGCGGGTCGCCGATGACGGATTCCAGCACTTCGTCCACAGGTGTAGAAAACAGGCGGTACGACGGGAAATCGCCTGCCTTTGTCCGCACCTCGTCGTGGCCGTCGGGCAGACGGTAGTAGGGCGACGACTGCGCCACGCTGTCCGCCAGCTGCCAGAAGAGCCACAGCCCCTCGCGCTCATGGGGGAAACGCTCCGCCAGTGCCTCCACCATCGGCTCGTGCCCGTTGGCAAAGGCAAAACGCTCGCCTTGGAGGCCCACCACGTCATATCCCTTGGTGTCCAACCGGTCGAAGGTCAGCCGTCCTCCGATTCCAAAATAGTTGAGGTAATGCCTCAACACCTGTCCTTCGTCGAGGCTGCCCACAAAATGCATGCCCGTCTCGAACCGTGACCCCTCGCGGCTGAAGCACTGCAGACATCCACCCACACGGTGCGACTGCTCCACCACCGTCACCTCATAGCCCTCGCGGGCCAGCACGGCGGCGGTGGCCAAGCCGCCCAGTCCGCTGCCTATCACCACACACCGGCTCTTCATACCGCCCCTCCTTCCTCGTCGGCAGCCGACGGACAATAAAAGTGCAAATTATCTGGCAGCAGGGCGCAATGAGAGGCCACCCTGTAGTCATCTTCCGAATCAATGCGGCACCTATACTCCCTGTCAGGATGTGCCAAGGCGGCCAGCAGTGCCAGCTCGCCCTGCTGCGAATAGGCTGGCAGCCGCAGTTCCCGCCATTCCTTACCTTCAAGGACCGTCAAATCCTCCGTCATGGGTGCGGCACCCTCGCTCTGCCACCGGCGCAATGTCCTGCGGCAGCGCGCCGACACCTCACGCCCCTTATACAAATATTGATAGCGCACCATTGGCAGCCAATAGGCCTCGTCCTCCAGCTCTCTGCGCAGTGCGGCATAACGGTCGGTGAAATAGTGCCGCATCTGCCTCGTAAGCTGCTGCAGGTCGGCGTCGGCAAAGCTCTCATAACTGATACGCTGCTCCACATATATGGTCGTGGACCCCTCGCTGAGCAGCCAGTCTTTCTTGGGCATCACATGCTGCACCCCGTGTACCAGCACAGGCAGCACATCCAGCTGCAGCTGCTGCGCCAAGTAGAACGCCCCCTTATGGAAACGTCCCACCGTGCCGTCGGTCGAGCGGGTGCCTTCCGGAAACACCAGCACCGAGTAGCCCTCGCCCACCAACTCGCGCAGGCGGGGCAGCAGTGCCTCATAGCCCTCGGTCACAGGCAGGTAGTCGGCATAGCGTATCACCACACCGTAGATGGGGTTGCGCCACACCCAGTCGTTGGTCAGCACCACCAGTTTGGGAGTCAGCATCAGGGTGCACAGCAGGTCGAGGTGCGACTGGTGGTTGGCCACCACCACCGCCGGCCGGTCAAACGTCTCATGACAGGGATTCACAACCTTGTGGCGAACCCCCGGCAGGAGCCTGAGACCCTGACGGCAACACCAACAAATCAGCTTATGGAAGCGCAGCCGCCAGCGACGGCTCTTCCCTCCTACCAGTCGGAATAGCAGGGTCAGCGGCGTGGCTACCAACATGGCCACCACCACCAGCACCACCACTGCCCATAATGTGTTCAACAGCCGTTTCAGCGTCACCGGCACCCGGCGGAGCTCGCCGCCAGCGCGCGTCATCCACCCCATCAGCACCGGGGGCAGCAGACACGCCATCACTATCACCACCGCCATACCCATCACCGCCACCACCGCCAGCGACTTCAACGCCGGATGCTGGGCGAAGAGCAGCACCCCCATACCGGCAAACATCAGCAACGCCGACACCACCACGCTATGGCGGTAGCTGCGCAGCCGCTGACGGCCGTAGGCATACTCATACATAAGCCCCTCGGTGATAAAGATGCTGTAATCGTCGCCCTGTCCGAAGATGAACGTCGCCAAGATGATATTCACGATGTTGAAGCTCACTCCTGCCAAATCCATCAGCCCCAAAATCCACAGCCAGCCCACTGCCAATGGCAGGAACGACACCAGTGCCAGCTCCAGCTGGCCCAGCGACAGCCAGAGGAACACAAACACCACCAGCCCGCAAACAAACAGAATATAGTTGAAGTCACCGTTCAATGCGGCAACCAGATGCGACCCCACATCGTGCAAGTCGAAGGCAAACAGACCCGCATCGCCCTCCCAACGCTCCCGAAGCGTCTGCTTCACCTGCTCCGCCTCCGCCACAGGCACATGCAGCATGTTCACCACCCTCACGCTGGTGTCGTCGGTCAAGAGATAGTTCTCCGCCAGGCCGCAGAGGCAGGTCATAGCCTCAGGCGGCATCACCTGGTAGGTGTTTGTCAGCTCGGCTACGAAAGGCTCGAAAGCCCCTGGCGCGAATCCCTGACGTGCTGCCGCCCGCTGCACCTCGGCCTCCAAACCGCCATGCCGTCGGCGGAACAAGTCCCAACGTTCCAACGCCTCCTGCTGACGGTGGGTGGAGGGAAGCAGCAGCGAGGCGCCCCTCGACTCCTCCATCACCCCTTCACCGCCGTGCCGCTCGCAAGCCTGCAAGGCCTCGTCCAAGGTGGGGGCCTCCGACACCCAATAGACCACGTCGGTCGAATCGCCATTGGCAAGCGGACGGCTAAGCAGGGCCAGGTCGTCACGCTGCTGGGCTGTCATATAGTTGATGTTGTGCAAGTCGTCGTCGAACCGGGTATTACCGCTTCGCAGCCCCAAAAACAGCGTCAGCACCGCCACCACGACCAGCAGCACCTTTTTGAACGACGGTTGCAAAGAAACCAACAGAGGATGTTGTGTAAACCTATTATTGTGCGAATCGGACACCCCCGACAAGGCGCGTCTGAGCCTGAACCCATTCGCAACCCTCCCATCCTTCGCCTTCCCGGTCGAAGCGATAAGGGGCAGGATGGTGAGTACGACAAGGATGGTGCCCACCAGCATCAGCGCACCGAACAGCCCCAGGTCGCGCATGGCCTCCGCCTTTACAAACAGCAGGCAGGCAAAGGCACTCACCGTGGTGATGTTGCCCGTAAGCAGTGGCTCGACCATCTCCTTAAGCGTAAGCCGTCGGTCGGGGTGGGAGCGCAGATGCTCCAGATAGTGCAGCGGATAGTTCACCGCTATACCTAACAAGACCGACCCGATGCCAATAACTATAATAGAAATTGATGGGCGCAGCAGCGACACCACCCCTAAGGCAAAAAGCCAGCCCGCCGCCACGGCAAAGGCCAGATACAATATGTTGCGTCGGTCACCCATGGCCCATGCCAATATGACCACAATCAGCACCAACGCCACCAGGCCGCCCAAAAGGCTGTCCTTCTTGATACGCTCGGCATTGGCAGCCGCAATCAGCGGAGCCCCCACCGCGGACACCCTCACCCCCTGCACCTGCTTCATCACGCTGTCGGCCACCTGACTCAGCCGTGCGGACAGACGGCTGCCCGCACGCGTGTCGCTCGACGCGTAAGGCGACAGCATAAAGGCGTATGCCCTTCCCTCGCGGTCGAAGAGGTAGCCGTCGCGAACCTCGTAAAAGTCGGCTGGCGACAACGACTGGAGCCTTTGCAGCACTGGCGAGAAGAGGTTCAGCGGATCGGCCCGCACCGCCTCCGTAGCCAATGCCGTCATGGGGAACGAGAGCATCCTGCGCACATGGGTCATACAAGTGTCGACATAGCCCGGCTGTGCCAGCAGAGAGTCGATACGCTCATAGTCCGCCTCGGTAAGGAACAACGCCACATGATGGCGCATAAAGTCCATCGCCTCCATCAGCTGCCCTTCGTCGGCAGTCCCTTGCCACCGACCCAGTTCCTCACCACCCAACTCTTCCCAACCGAAGCCGAAAGCATCCACCGCCTCGGCCAGCAGGGAGTCGGACACCTCACGGTCCAGCCCCTCCTCGGGACGGAAGATGATGGTGATGCGGCCCGCGTCGCCCATCTGCTCGTAGACCGACGCATAGCGCGCGTCCGCCCCGCTGCGCGGGAGGAAGTCGGCCACATCCTCGCCGAAATGCAGCCTGAGCCCTAACAGCACACAGCCCACCAGCACCAAGGCAGTCAGCCATAAGGCCATCCGCCTATGCTTCATCAGGAAGTCGTGCAATCGTAATATAAACCTCGTTACCATCGAATTGAGCGTTATGAATGGGCAGCTTCGCCTGCTTTACTATATTTCATTTCTACTTTCTTTTATCTCTCTTTTCCTTAGCAGAGAGGAAGGCCAGACTAAGCACAATGCTACCACACTCAAAAAGGTGTTCAACAGGGTAATGCGGAGGAAGTCTGCCCATGGGCGGAAATGGGACACCCGCTCTTCCTTGGGGGGATAGTAGACCCGCACCGGCACTGCTTGCAGCTTCACACCCCGCCAGGCGGACCACACCAGGAGTTCCAGCTCCGACTCGTAACGGCGGGTGAGGTAGCGGAGCGGCGGCAGACTGCCCAACGGGTATGCACGGAAACCCGACTGGGTGTCGGGAAGGCTGATGCCGGTCTGCACTCGGAACCAGAAGTTGGAGAATCGGTTGGCCCAGCGGTTGGCTTGTGGCATACCGTCGGCATCGAAGGCCCGCGCGCCCACCACCAGCAGTGGCTCTTGGCTTGCCTCTAAGGGTGCCAGCAATAGCGGCACGTCCTCAGGGAAATGCTGGCCGTCGGCATCCAGTGTCACCGCATAGTCGTACCCCATGTCACGAGCTTGCCCCAGGCCGCGGCGCAACGCGTATCCTTTGCCTCGGTTGCGCGGATAGTCTATCACCACTACCCCTCGCTGGGCATAGGGCTTTAGGAGGCGGGCGGTGTCG
Organism: Bacteroidales bacterium; assembly: GCA_017441565.1. Lineage (GTDB taxonomy): Bacteria > Bacteroidota > Bacteroidia > Bacteroidales > P3 > Colimorpha. The sequence continues at coordinate 52,513 of JAFRXG010000033.1, forward strand.
TCGGTGCTTCCGTCGTTGACCACCATCACATGACTGGTCACCGCCAAGCAACGGTCTAACACCTGTGCCAGCGTCCCCTGGTTGTTGTATGTGGGTATGACGATGCAGTAGTTTATCATGGCTCGCTCCTTTCTGCTGAGGGTGCATGAGGACGGTCCATGGCTAGGGAGAATTTGGCATAGACATGCTCCGAGCCGGACACGACGGCCTGTGCGGTGAGTTCTTCAGGGTCGAAACGGACTTCGCATTCCACCGCATGGCCCTCACCGGGTATCAGGGGAGCCAGGTATTTGGCATTGTTCACAACAAGCAGCTGCAATTGTTCGTCAAAGGCACGCTGGAGCAACTCCACCACTACCTGCAGGAGGCACACACCGGGGGTGACCGGCTGGCCGGGGAAATGGGCCTGATAGATGGGATGGTCCTCGACGGGGAGCAGGCTGGCCTTGAGGGTATGGCCGCCTACGGTCTCCAACGACTTGACTAGAAACAGATGGTCCAACAGTTGCATAACAGTCTACTTATTACTTTTTTTGACGGATAACGTTTCGAACTGCAAGGTGGTGACGGTGCCTTCGCCTTCGGATAGTTCCACCCGCTCGACCAAGAGGCTCTGTTTGTTGAAGGTGAAAGTGATGGAGGCAAACATACGGCGCATGTCTTTCCGCTTGGGTTTCATCACCGCACGATAGCTGTCGGACAATTCATAGAGCGAGATGTCGAACAGGTGCTCGTCGAAGAGGCGTTGGCCGTTGAGACTGCTCATCACCATGCCGGTCATGCGTTTCACGCCCGACTTCCATGCAGCCGAGGGGGTTTTCTTGCCTTGTGAGGTCATGCTCACCGAGTCGCCCTCCACCACCAGCACATAGTCGTAGGGGGTGGTATACTCCCAACGGAGCGACGAAGGACGTGTGTAGGACATGCGTCCTTGCGCCACGGCGGCCTGAGCCAACAGGGGGCTTTGCTTGGTCTGTGTGAAACGGCACTGCATGGATTGTATGGCGGTAGTGGCTTGGGTGATACGACCCATGACGGCGGTGCGCCGCTCGGCGGACAGCAGCTGTCCCTCCTGTGCTTGGATTCCCAAACACAGCAGTAGGTATCCGACAATTGTGAACAAGGGTTTCATATTAGTTCAGAGTTTAGAGGGTAGTGGTTAGAGGGCTCCGGGTGCGGCAGTCTCTCTCAACGCTAACCACTGACCCTTATTTTACTTTATTTCATCACCAGCATACACCCGCCCACGATGAGCAAGGCCCCGACCCATCGGACCAACGGCACCTGTTCGCCGAAGACGACGATGGCCGCCACCATTCCAAAAAGGTAGGCCAAAGCCGTAAGGGGGTAGGCCTGGCTGAAGGGGAAATGGCGAAGGATGTAAAGCCAAAGGACTGTGGCAACGCCAAAGCTGACTCCGCATGCCAGCAGCCACCAGTCGGTGAGCAACTGGCGGAAATAGTCCCACGTCCAACTGAAAGGAGGCAGCTTGCCCATGCCCAACTTCAGCAGCACTTGTCCGCCTGAGAGGAACAGGGTCTGCACCGCTACTAGTATCAACAGTCTTGCCATATTCTACTTTTTGTTTGATTATCTTATTGCGTCTATTCTTGACAGAAGGGTAAGGGTGTGGCATCCCCCATCGGAGGTGTTATACAGGAGGATGGCATGCGGGTCGGACAGCGGCCCGGCGGGAGGGTTGGAGACAAAGAGGACTGGGGGTATGCTCTTGTGGCTCATGCAACAGACAGCAGCATAGAGTCCCAAGGCCGAAGAGGTGTAGCCGTCGCCGAAGAGGTGTTTATACCAAAGGGCGGGGCGGCTGCCAAAGAGGCTGTGGTAATAGCGGAGCGAGCGGCTGTCGTGGTCGGGGTTGCCGTTGAGGTCGGTCATCACCCCTGCCACCTGGTCGAGGGTTATGCCGGCATGGAGGAGCAGCGACTGCAGCTGGTGTTGCAAACTGTCGGCATCAGGTTTGTAGGATAGCGCCACCCCGTGGAACCTGCACAAGGGCTGGTTGCCCAACCCCTGTTGGTCGGACAGGACGAACGACGCGGCTGATTCGCCAGCAGCCTGTCCCGGTTGGCCCAGAAAGCCTATCTTGGCCAACAGGCTGAAATAGGAAGGTGTCAGCTCGTCATGAGCACCAACCAATACGCGGTGGGCATTGCCCGACTGCAGCTGAAGCCAGCCGTCGTACAAGGCATTATCGAACGAGGTCTCCTTGTGGGCATGAGTGGTGTTGTAGCCATGACAGCCCATGCGGATGGCCACCAAGGAGCCTATGGTGTTGTGGGTGGACTGCATGAAGTGGGTGGGTTTGAGCAGCTGCTCGCCGTCGCGGCTGAGGGGTCCCAGAAAGAGTTCGGTGCTTTCGACACATCCCAGACCCGTGCCTGTGACTACCGCATCTACGCTGTCTACCCCTGCGGCCTGCACTGCCGTCAGCGAGGTGGCGAGGGCGCGTTTGAGTATCTTCCCCATCCTGCGTGCCTCAACAGGTGAGACAAAGGGGCGGAAGTCGGGGTCCTGACTGTGGTTGAGGGGTGCTGACAACGGCTGGGGATGGGTCATCCATTGGTCGTCTAAAGCTCCTTGTGCCGATATTTGAGAGGCTGAGAGTATGTATGTAGTGGTGATGGGGATGGTGGGCAATGCCCTTTCTTCGGTGGGGGCGGAGATGACGACTGAGGTGTCGTTGCCTCCAAATCCGAAGGAGTTGCACAGCACATGCTTCAAGGATTGGTTGACCATCAGTTGGGTCACAGGCGCGACACATGCCTCATCGGGTTGTTGGTAATGGAGGTTGGGCGGTATGAACCCGTGCTGCATCGCCAGCATACATATCGCCAATTCGATGGTGCCTGATGCGCTGGTGGTATGCCCGGTGAAGGGCTTGGTGGAGGAGATGCGGGGGAGCGCATCACCCCACACACGTCGCACGGCAGCACTCTCGCTGGCATCGTTGTTGGGGGTGCCGGTGCCATGCGCATTGACATAGTCGATTTGGGAAGGCTGTAGCTGTGCCATCCTTAGGGCGGCAAGCATAGCCCTATAGGCTCCTTCACCATCGGGTGAGGAGGCTGTCTGATGGTAAGCGTCGCAGGCGTTGCCGTAACCTGAAAGGATGGCAAGTGGACGAACACCACGACGCAGGGCATGGGAACGGGTTTCTAGCACCAGGTAGGCCGCCCCTTCTCCCAGGTTGAGCCCCGCACGCTGCGCATCGAAGGGCCGACAGAGCTGTCGGTCGAGTATCATCAACGAGTTGAAGCCGTTGAGGTGGAACTTGGTGAGGCATTCGCTGCCTCCCACGACCACACACGACACATCGCCATGCCGTAAGGCTTCCGCCCCTACCACCACGGCATTGGCCGCGGACGAGCAGGCAGTGGAGAGGGTGGTGACAAAGGCGGGGGTGCCGAAGGGTGAGACTATCATCTCGGTGCAGGCCCCGCAGTCGTGGGTGGCTATATACTGGTTGTAGTCGTCGTTGGAGAGGAAGTCGAGGTAGTGCTGCTCGCTTTGGTCCATGCCGCCGACGGTGGTGGCGGAGACGAAGCCCGCCTGCCTGAGGTCGTCGGCACTGAGGGCTGCGTCGCGTAGGGCTTCGCCCAACGCCATCATGCCCATGAGAGCAGTACGGGTGGTGGGGGTGCGCGGGTCTATGCCCACACGCCGCACCATCTCTTGATTGCTCAACGCCACTTCGCCTACCGGGAATTCGTGGTGGGTGGTGGCAAGATGGCGCAGAGGACCGACACCCGTGCGTGATGCCAACAGCGACTCGAGGGTGGCTTCCACCCCCACGCCGATGGCGGAGACGATGCCGACACCTGTTATCCAGATAGGTTCCATGCTATCGGGTGCGGTGTTTGGCTATGTAGTCAGCCATGACGGAGACCGATTGGAAGATTTCTTTGCCTTGGTTGGGATCTTGCAGACGGATGCCATAGTTCTTCTCCATGAGGACTATGAGTTCGAGGGCATCAATAGAGTCGAGCCCCAGCCCTTCGTCGAAAAGAGGTGCGTCGGCGTCGATGTCGTCGGGCGTAATCTCTACCAGGTTCAGGGCTTGGATGATTTCTTGTTTGAGCTGTTGAATGAGTTCTTCCATATTATTGATGTATTAATGTGTAAATGCTTGAATCTTTTGACTGAGGATTTAACGTATTAAAAATCTCCCATTTGAACAATGGAGAGAGAGGCACTGTAGGTGTCGGGCGAGGGGCGGTCGACCCAGCCCACGAGAGCCGACTGGGTGCCGTGGTCGAGGAATAGGGCACGGATGTGGGGCTGCATAAGTGCAGGGTTTGGCTCGGGAAGGAGGATATAGTCGGTTTCGCCATAATAGCGGTTGCGGATGGCAATTTCTCCGGTGACGATATTGGGAAGGGTGTATACGAATACCGACGGGCTGGGGTAATAGGCTTGTGGGTCGCGGATGGTGTCTTGGTGTTGGGTGTCGGCGACGAGCGACCCCGCGCGCCCGAAGAGCAGCACGGCACGGTCGGCGGTGCCGAAGCAGGCACGGTGGGCAGGGTCGCCCGGCGTTTCGGCCTGCAGCAGCAGTTCGGAGGCAACAAACCCCAACTGGCAGAGGGCGTCCATCTTATGGTATTTGGGGTAGTCGGCGATATGGGTGCGATAGAGGTGGTTGAGGAGCGCGGCCCCACTTTCGGGACAGTGGAGGGGCTGGTCATTGAGGTGCAGCGAGTGGTCGGTAAGTCGGACGGTATACATGAGGGTTGAGGTGTTAGTGTTTATTACCTTTTACTTTCTGAAGAGGAGTGCCGCATTGCAGCCTCCAAAACCGGAGAGGAGTTTGACGAAGGAGGTGAGCGAGGTGGGCTGCGGGGTGGTGGTCACCTGTATGGGGTGCGACACACCCAGAGCCTGGAATCCGCGGGTGGGGAGGATGGTATGATGGTCGAGGGCACACATGGAAAGCAGAGTCTCCAATACCCCTGCGGCACCCATAGTGTGGCCATAGTAGCCTTTGAGACTGTTGACAGGTGTTTCGGAGAGTCCCGCACGGGTGATGGCGATGGATTCCATCTCGTCGTTATAGAGGGTGGCGGTGCCGTGGGCGTTGACGAAGGCAAGCTGCGCCGGGTCGGAGTCCTGCAGGACTGCCCGCAGGGCTTGGTAGGAGCCTTCGCCCGTACGCGAGGGTCCCGAGATGTGGTTGGCGTCGTTGCGGACTGCCCCACGCACCAGCTGCCAGCCGTCGGCCTTGCCGGAAGAAACCCGCTGGAGTATAATAGTAGCGGCGGCTTCACCCAGGTTGAGACCTGTGCGCCCTTGGTCGTAGGGACGGCAGGGTGCGGGCGAAAGGGCTTTGAACGACTGGAATCCTGAGACGATGAAGGGCGACTGGATGTCGACCCCAATGACCACAGCATAGTCGCAATAGTGCTGCTGCAACAGCCGCATGGCCACTATCTGTGCGGTGAGTCCGGAGGTACAGGCATTGGACACCACCACTGGGGGCATGGGGTTGTGGAAATGGTCGGCTATGACTTGTGCGGCTACAGGCAGCAGCACCCTGTCGGCCTCATAGGAGGAGGGCTGCTCGCCAAGAAGGTGCACGTTGCCCTTGGTAGTGGAGATGACGAACTGCACACGAGGGGAGGATGGGTCGAGCCCGCAGCCATCGAGTGCCAAAGAGGCAGAGCAGATGGCCAGCTCTTCAAAGAGGGTGTGACCGTCATGGGTCGGGTACTGCTGACGGGGGATAAGCGAGAGGACACAAGGTTCTGGCAAACCCCAGAGGCCTTCGTACAGACGAAGTGCCGACCGGCCGGAGAGGATAGCTTGATAGTTCTCGGCGGTGGTGGAGCCCAAGGGGGAGATGATGTTGTCAGCTATTTTGATAACCACTTCTGCTTCCATTGTTCGTAAAAGGGGGGATTGGACCAGACTAGCTGGTAGTTGGTGTCGAGAAAGACCTGCACGGTGCGGCCGGTGGCCAGCACTTGGTTGTCGTCGGTATTGAAGATGGTGTAATTAAAGATGATTTTGGCTGCGTCGGTAGGCTGGTAGGCGATGGTGATAGCGGGCGTCATGCCATAGATGATGGGGCGACGGTAGTGTATCTCAACGTCGACCAAAGGTGCATAGTAGCCGGCATCGCGGATGGTGAGGTAGTCGAGCCCATAAGCACGGCCAAAGCCTTCGCGTGCGTCTTCGAAATAGAGCAGGTGATTGCCATGCCATACCAGATGCATGGAGTCGACTTCGCTAAAACGTACGGTAAGGGGCTGTGTATGGGTCATGTGGTAGGGCTTGATTAATTAACACTTAATATCTGTTTTAAACGATGGCTATTTTCATCTGGGCTGAGGCCACGAGGGTGTCGTCCACATGCACTTCGGCATCTACGAGGGTCATTTGGAACACTTCTTGCAGCAGGGTGATGCGGGTGGTAAGGGTGGATCCGACAGGTGGGAGGTGGAGGAAGCGCATGTTGCGGATGGCCCCGATGACTCCCAGCCGGACTGCCTCGCCCGCCAGATAATTGATATACCCCATCCTGGCGGCACAGGTTTGTGCTATGTTTTCGGCGATGCCCGGCGGGGTGAGGCACCCCTGCTCAACGAAGAGGCCTTCGGAGGATACGGTGAAGCTGGTGACGGTGTGAACCGGGTCGTAATGCAGCAGACGGTCAACCATCACAAAGGGTGGCCGCTGGGGGATTAGTGTGAGGATGTCTATGTCGGTCGGCTGCATGGGTCAGTGTGTGTCGGTTGTCCAGAAGTCAAAGAAGTTGAACCATTGGGTAGGGTATTGCCGAACCACCTGCTCGAGCTGTTCCGCATACTGGGCGGGACTGTCAACAGGTCGCACGATGATGTGGTAGTGGCGAAGCCGGGTCTTGACGGCGAAGATGGCCAGGAGGGGTACCGACTTGGCCCGCGCCAAGGCATAAGCCCCGACGGGGAAGGGTGCGGGGGCACCTAGGAAGGGGCAGAGGGTCGTTTTGCGCGAGCCGAAGAGACGGTCGGCCGGGAGGCTGACGATTTCGTGGCGGTCGAGGGCGGCATTGAGGGCAAAGATGTGGCTCATGTCGGGCGAGACCTGGATGGTGCTGATGTTGTGGCCGCTGAGGACGCGGTTGCGCTGTTCCGACACAGTGGATGTCTCACCGCCAAAGACCAGCGCGTTGAACGGTTTGTCGTGGGAGGTGAGGGTGTAGCCTGCCACCTCGTAGCACCCCACATGGGAGCTGAGGATGACGAAGCCGCTCTCGGCATGGGCAAGGCGGTCGAAATGGTCCATGCCGTCGACGTCGACGCTGAACTGCTTGCCGGCAAAGACGGCGAAGCGGTCGAGGACAACTTGTCCGAAGCGGAAGTGGTTGCAATAGGTGAGGATGAAGGAGCGGACGAGGGAATGCCCCAGCCGTTGGTGGAAGAGCTGGTAGATGGCGCGGTAGCCTTCGCGGTTGAAGAGCATGTAGAAGGGTACCACCCATGCCATGACGGCATAGAGGACCCACAGGGGCAAGACCCTGTAGAGGCTGATGAGGGACCGCTGCATCCATGGGGTTCCGTCGGTGCGACCCGACCACTGGGTATGTGTCAGATAGGGCAAGGAGGACTGCGTTATTTGGTGGTTTTTGACTCGATATAGTCGCAGAATTGGCTGAAGAGCTTCACGTTGGTGAGTTCCTCGGGCTTGATTTTAAAGCCGAACTTGCGCTCGACGATGACTACGATGTCGACGAAGTCGAGACTGTCAATACCGATGTCTTCTTTGAGGCGGGCTTCGGGGGTGATTTTTTGAGGGTCTATTTCTAAATCTTCTACTAGGAAGTCGATAATCTGTTGTTCTAGTTCTTGACGGGTCATATTGATTGTGTTAATGCTTGAATGCTTGAATATGTTAATGCTTGAATGTGTTAATGCTTGAGTGGCTGGCGCGGTCATATTACTCAGACAATCAAGCAATCAGACAACCAGGCATTTTTCTTACTTCTTACTTCTTACCTCCATGATGCAGTGGCCGTGGCCGAGGTTGTCGACGATGCGTTCTACTCTGAGGCCGGCGGCAGCGATGAGGCGTTCCATGTCGGGGGTGTTGTACATGCGGCTGTTGCCGTTGGCGATGGCGGTGAAGTAGAGGCTTGTCATGGTGAGGCACAGGGAGGCGACGGGGAACCGCTGGCGGTCCCAAAGGGTCTCCATGATGAGCAGCCGGCTGTGGCTGTCCATGACGGCGGCGGCACGAGAGAGGATGCTCACTATCTGCTCTTCGCCGAAACAGTCGAGAAACTGGCTCATCCAGATGACATCAAAGTGGCAGTGGGTGGGAAAGGGCGAAGCGGGGTCGAGAAGGTTCATGGGATGCCCCTGGATGCGGTCGGCACCGGGATGGCCGGAGACGTTCTGCCGCATGAGCTGCAACTGCTGGGGGAGGTCGATGATGGTGACCTGCACCTGCGGGTCGTGCGCCACGCACTGCAGGGCCCATCGGCCAGTGTTGCCGCCTACGTCGAGGAGAGTGGCGACGGGCTCTCGGAAGACCACCTCCAAGGCCTGGGGGAAGGAGTGGTCGGAATAGAAGTGGTCGAAGCCGAACCAGCTGCGCTGCACCTGCGGCGGGAGGCTGGAGAGGGCCTCGTAGACCGTGGGCCAGGGACCGAAATGCTCAAGCCCGACGGGACGGCCTTCGTCAAGTGACTCTTCCAAACGAAACCAGCCTTCGTAGTTGACGTCGTGGTTGAAGTCCATATTGACTTTGACCAGAGGGTCGGCGAGCAGCATCCAGCCGGTCTTGGCGAGCAGGTAGTGCTGCTGGTCGGCGGCCAGGATGACGGTGCCGATGGTGAGGGAGGCTTCGAGCAACACCTGTATGGCGTAGCGGCTCTTGCCGGTACGCTCGACGAGCTGCTCGAGGGTGAGGCCTCCGTCGCTGTCGCGCAGCATGTCCAGAATGCCCCATTTGACCATGATGCGCGAGGCCTGGAAGATGACCGGGCCGAAGGCTATCCACTCAGCCATCTGCTGAGCTTCACGGGCGGAGAGGGGGTCGTTTAAATATGCCTTTTCTAATGCTGGTGAGAGGTTCATATATGAATGCTGATTGTGTTGTTGCGTTATCTACGTATCACCAGTGCGCTGTTGGTGCCGCCGAAGCCGAAGGAGTTGGAGAGGATGGTGCGGAGGGGCATTTCCACAGTGCGAGGGGTGATGTTGAGCTTGGCGCTTTGTTCGTCGGGATTCTCGAAGTTGATGTTGGGGGCGACGAAGTCGTTCTGCATCATCAGGAGGCAGTAGACTATCTCGCTGGCCCCTGCCATCCAGCACTCGTGCCCGGTCATGGACTTGGTGGAGCTGATGAGCGCGCGCCGGCCGTGGAAGAGGTGTGCGAGGGCGATGGCCTCGTTCTTGTCGCCTTGGGGGGTGGAGGTGGCATGGGCGTTGACATAGTCGATGTCGTCGGGTGTGACGCCGGCATCGCACATGGCACGCTCCATGGCTATGACGGAGCCGGTGTCGCTGGCTTGCGAGATGCCGCCGCCGTTGGAGGAGAAGCCGTAGCCGGCGACCTCGCCCAGTATGTGGGCACCGCGGGCTTTGGCATGTTCATATTCTTCCAGCACCAATGCGGCAGCACCGCCCGAAGGCACCAGGCCGTCGCGGTCGCGGTCGAAGGGGCGCGAGGCACGCGTGGGGTCGTCCATCCGCTTGGAGAAAGCCGAGAGGGCATCGAACGAGGCCATGCTGTAGTAGTTGGTCTCCTGCGCTCCGCCGCAAAGCACCATGTCCTGCAGCCCCTGCTGGATGAACATATAGCCCAGTCCGATGGAATGGGAGCCGCTGGCACAGGCGGCGCTCACGGTGAAGTTGATGCCACGGAGGTGGAATATGGTGCTGAGGTTCATGTTGACCGTGGAGTTCATCGACTGGAATATCCAGCCCGACCCCAGGAGCATGGAGTCTTTCTTCTCAGCCATGAGGTTGGCCGACTCGACCACCGCCTTAGCGGAGGAGTCGTTGCCGAAAAGCACGCCCACCTCGTTGTCGAGCAGGTATTGCTCGTCGACTCCCGCCTGAGCGAAAGCCTCACGGCTGGCCATGAAGGCGTATTCGGCCTCTTCGGACATGCCGACACGGAGCCGACGGTCGAGCACACCCTTCAACACGGGGTGCGGCACAATGCCTGTGAGCGACGACTGATAGCCGTAGCCGATGCGCTCGGGCTCGACACCGATGCCCGAACGTCCTTGATATAACGACTGCCGCACCTCGTCGCACGAGGTGCCGAGGCACGACCATATTCCTATTCCGGTGATGACGACCCTACGCTTCATACCCATGATGATTTAGTGTTACCACTCAATGCCCACGCGCAGGCCGATGCCCGAAGGATTGAACACCTTGGTGTTGTAAACAACTGAGCCCACCATGTCGTCCCAGTAGCTGTCCTGATATTTCATCCCTTCATAGAAGGTGCCGGTGAGCATGATGTTCACGGCGAAGTCGCGCTTGGAGCCGAAACGGACACCCACAGCCAAATCGGCATAGGTGCCGGGGTCGTCGGAGAGGTAGGAACCCAGACGCACCTGGATGGTGGGGGTGACGGTCTTGGAATAGCCGAAGTTGTATTTCACCGCCGTGTAGACGGGCACTGCAAAGAAGTTGTCGCCACCCTCGATGCCAAAGCCGATACCGACGAAGGTGTGACCGCTGAAATAGAAGCCATGGGTGGTGGAGACACCGATGGTGGTGTTGGCATCGTCGGCCAGACGGTAGATGGAGCCTTGCTCCAGAAATCCTTGATAGCCCGTGGGGACTTTGACGGTTGTTTCCTCTTGTGCAATCATAGCAAACGACATCAGGAGCGCTGCTACGAGAAAGAATGTCTTTTTCATGATATTTGAACGATTTAGATGTTAATAATCAAAGGTTAGAAGTTAATGCTTTGCAATTTAGTAAAGCCCACCGTTGACGGAGATGACCTGTCCGGTGATGTACGATGCTTCGGGGGAGACGAGGAAGGCGACGGCGGCAGCCACCTCGTCGGGGCTGCCGAAACGGCCCATGGGCACCATCTTCTTAAGCTCATCCTCGGGCAGCTGGCTCGTCATGTCGGTGGCTATGAATCCGGGGGCCACCGCGTTGACGGTCACCTTGCGGGGGGCCACCTCCTGTGCCAGTGCCTTGGTGGCACCTATGAGGGCGGCCTTGGCTGCCGAATAGTTGGCCTGGCCGGGAAGCCCTTTCAGTCCCGAAAGGGAAGAGATGTTGACGATGCGGCCCTGGCGGTGGGTGAGCATGTCCTTGACCAGTCGGCGGGTGATGTAGAAGAAACTGTTGAGGTTGGTGTCGAGCACATGGCTCCACTGCTCGTCCTGCATGAACACCAACAGGTTGTCCATGCGGATGCCGGCATTGTTGACCAACACGGCGATATAGTCGTCGGGGTGTTTCTCATGCCAGCTGTCCAAAGCAGACTCCACCGCGGCCTTGTCGCCCACGTCGAAGGGCAGCAGCTCCCCCACCCCGCCGTTGGCGGCGATGTCGGCAAGGGTCTGCTGGGCGGCCTGATGGTTGGACTGGTAGTTGATTATCACATGATAGCCCTCTTTGGCGAGCCGCAGCGCGATGCTGCGGCCAATGCCTCTGGAGCCTCCTGTTACCAATGCGTACATGTCTATTACTTACGTATTTAAAATGAATACACTACTACTTAGTTCTTACCACCCCTGAGCATCGTTTCGACAAGGGCGATGCGGTCGTAGAAGGGGGCGTCCTCCACAAAGAGTGGCACCAGGGCGCGCACGCTGTCGTACTGGCGACGGGTGGCAGGGCTCAGCCTGTCGGCTATCTTGAGGCAGTCGGTGGCCTGCGCCAGGGCGATATACTGCACCGCCATCACCTGGAAGCAATTGTCCACCACCTGTTTGCACAAGAGGGCGCTGTTGGTGCCCATGCTGACGATGTCCTGGTTGTCGTTGTTGTTGGGTATGCTGTGCACATAGTTGGGCATGGCCAGTGTCTGACACTCGGCGGTGGTGGAGGTGGCGGTGAACTGACAGGCCTGCATGCCGTAGTTCAACCCCAGCACGCCCATATTCAGGAATGGGGGCAGGATGCCGTTGATGCGGTCGTGGAAGAGGTAGTTGAGCTGACGCTCCGAGGTCATGGCCAGACGCACCAACGCAATCTTCACCTTGTCTTCTTCGAGTGAGATATAGTCGCCGTGGAAGTTGCCACCGTGGTAGACATTGCGCGTGACGGGGTCGACGATAGGATTGTCGCAGGCCGAGTTGAGCTCTTCCTCCAACACCCGGCGGGTATTCTGGAGCGTTTCGTAGATGGGACCGAGTATCTGGGGGGTGCAGCGCAGGGAGTAGTAGGCCTGCACCTTGTGTTTGAACACCTTCTCGTCGTTGTGGCGGCTGTCGTAGAGGGCATGCTCGCGCTTGAGGAGGCACTGGCTGCCCATTGCGATGTCGCGCATGCGCTGAGCCATCACCTGCTGTCCTTCATGGCGACGGCACTCGTTCAGCGGCTCGGACATCCAATCGTCATACGACGAGGCTATCTCGTTCATCCACACTGCCGCCAGCGTGGCCCAGTCGAGCAGCCGCTCGGCATAGTGCTGGTTGACGACGGCAATGCCGGTCATCACCGACGTGCCGTTGGTGATGGAGAGGCCTTCGCGGATGTAGACCTTCAGGGGCTTCAAGCCGCACTCCTTCATCACCTCGGCGGTGGGACGCCACTGGCCCTGGTAGTGCACCTTGCCCTCACCGATGAGGGTCAGGGCGATATGCGCCAGCTGCACCAAATCGCCGCTGGCACCCACGCTGCCATGTTGGGGTATAAAGGGGTAGATGCCACGGTTGATAAACTCGACGAGCAGATTCACCACATCCACATGGATGCCCGAACGGCATTGCAGCACCGTGCCCACACGCGCCAGCATGGCGGCCTTCACATATATGTCCTCCAAGGGAGCTCCGGCCCCGGTGGCATGGCTACGGATGATGTTATACTGGAGCGCGACTAAATCCTCGTCCTCCACCTTCCACTGCGCCATAGGGCCAAATCCAGTATTGATGCCGTAAATCACCTTGTCGGCCGAGAATTCTTCCAAAAAATGATAACACCGCTCCACCTCCGCCAACACCTGCTGTGGAACTGAAAACGGCTGATTATCAAACAATATTCTATCTAATGTGTCAACTGTCAATGTATACATACTCGGCAAAATATATTTTGCAAAGATACATATTTTTTTCTATATAATAAAAAAAAGTGCCGCCAATGGCGACACTCTTCATACATACAAATAACTACTATTCTTAGTTGAGTTTGTAACGGATGCCCAGAGCACCGCCCCAGCCGAAACCACGGTAGCCGCAGTTATCGGGGAGCAGGAACTCGAACTGAGGACGCACGTCGGCGGTCAGCTGGAAGGGGAAGTTGTGGAAGTTGAACTCGATACCGAACTGTCCGACAACAGCGAGACCCAGACCGTGGTTGCCGCAGTAGCCAACATTGACACCGGGGCCGGCATACCAGCCAAACCAATCGTCAACGAAGTTGCCTTTCCACTGATAGATACCGCAGAGGTTGAAATAGTTGTCGGTCGAGCGGCTGACACCCAAATCAAGTTCCAGACGGTTCGAGCCTAAGCCCTTCTGGAAGGAGACCTCGGCACCAAGGGCGGTACCACCACCAAAACGGAGACCAATAGCATCCTGTGCATTAGCTGCAAAACCAAGGGCAAAAACTGCCACTAAAACTACGAAAACTTTCTTCATAATGTTGTAATTTTTAAGTTATTATTAAGGATTACCAATTTGCATTAACAAGCCGTTTGAAATGCAAAGATACTACTTTTTTTTAAATCCGTAACAAAAAACGTGTGTTAAAAACAAATCCACAGCGAACCACCGACAACAGCAGAACGGACAGACAAGGACACCTTGAGACGGAAGACGAAGCACCTTCGCCCCAACTAAGATCCTTCTAGGATTATTCTAAGTTACATTTAGGATTCCGCATCCTAGAACGAACCCATAACGGCCTGACAACAAACTGAAAAAGGGCGTTGCCGCCCCTTGAAAAGAGTAAAGGCAGTTGGGGCGCTGCCCCAAAGTCGGCACCACTTGAGTCTAAGACATCAAGAATGCCGAACGCCCTTGTCAGAAACGCAATGTAAGTCCCACACCTGGGGCAATTTGTCCGTGATTGTTCATCAAAGTAGGCGACATCGACAGAGACAATTCTGTTCCCTTGTTATGCGTTGCATTATATCCTTCGGCTATGCGGGAAATCCTGCCCGCTGCAACCCCTTTTATAGTATACCCCGTCGGCAAAAGTACACAACTGACACCAGTTATGGCATACCCCAACAATTGCGCCAAATAAGACGTCAAATATTTATCGGGGCTGTCGTAATAATAATAGCTGTGTATATGCCCTATTAAGAATAAAAAACCTCCGACAGGTAGCCCAACCCATCCAATTGTGGTCAAGGTTTTGCCTTTGGTGTAAAGCTTGTGATTGTGGCTGTACAAATCAAAATCTCTTTCACCGAGGATTGCTTGCAAGGTTGCATCGTCATATCCGCTCATTGGCCTTACATCTGAAACAATTTTACCGCCACGGCGGTATAAGGTTTGAGGGTCGGTGATTTCTTGGGCATTCAGGGTTTGGAACAACATGGCGCAGCATAGTGCCGCAAAGAATAGTACACGCTTCATAATGTGTTGTTTATTTGACATTTTCCTGATGCGGTGCCGACATCGGGTGATGCAAAAGAAGCGTGGCACCGTATGCCGCTTCTTCTGGAAGAGGTCGTGAGAATTACCTTGAACTGAGAAGGTGCAAACAGTCCACGCATAACACGTGAACCGTGACACTTGTCCTTGCAGTTCTTGAAATTTCTCACGTTTCTTCCAGCTTGGACGAGCATAACGCTTCGCGATTTCCTTTTGAAATCGGATGCAAAAATACACATTTTTTTTGACATAGCATGAAAAGAAATAAAGAGGACCCTGCACAATAAAATAATAGGAGATGCGTTATAGGTAGAAATAACTACAATGATGGACACAGCAGCAAGACGATACCCTGTTGGGATACAAACCTTTTCCGAGATACGCAAAGGGAACTACCTATACATTGACAAGACAGACCTTGTGTGGGAGATGGTTCAGACCAAATTCGTCTTTCTCAGCCGCCCGCGCCGTTTCGGCAAGAGCCTGCTGTCCTCAACTCTGCACTCTTATTTCGACGGGAAGAAGGAACTCTTCGAAGGGCTGAAGATAATGGGGCTGGAAAAGGACTGGGAGCAGCATCCCGTGATACACATCGACCTGAGCGATGCCAAGAACATGCCGACGACGGAAACATTAAGTGCGACTCTCAAACTCTTGCTGGAGCCTTATGCAAACTTGTACGGACTGTCTGATACAGAGGTATTTCCTGGGCAGATACTCCGCGGTCTTATCCGCCGTGCCTACGAGAAGACTGGAAAGCAGGTGGTGGTCATCATCGACGAGTACGACGCGCCGCTGTTGGACGTGCTGCATGAGGAGGAGCGGCTTCCCGAATTCCGCCGCGTGATGCAGGAATTCTACCAACCGCTCAAGTCCAGCGAACCCATGATACGGTTTTGTTTCATCACCGGCATCACTAAGTTCAGCCAGCTCAGCATCTTCTCCACCATCAACAACCTCACCAACATCTCCATGGATTCCAAGTATGCCGCGCTCTGCGGCATCACCGAGCAGGAGTTCGTCACCGACATGGCTCCCGACATTGCCATGCTGGCCGAGGAATACGAGTGTACGCCTGAGGAGATGCATGCCCGGCTGAAGCTACAGTACGACGGCTACCGTTTCGCCGGAAAAGGCCCTGAGGTATACAACCCCTTCAGCCTGTTGAAGTGCTTCAACCAACGCAATATCGCCAATTACTGGTTTGAAAGCGGCACCCCGTCACACCTTATCCGGCAGATGCAGCACTTCCGCACTGACATCACGAGTCTTGACGACATGACGGAGCCTGCGTCCTCATTCGACCGCCCCACCGAGGCCCTCGACACCGCCCTGCCACTGCTCTACCAGAGCGGATACATCACCATCAAAGACTACGACCGCAACGCCGACCTCTACCGCCTGGGAATCCCCAACAAGGAGGTGCATGTCGGCCTAACCGAAGGTCTGCTGCCCTTATACACAGGTCTGCGTGCCGGCGACATCCAGAAGGGTTTCGCGGTGAAGCTGTGGCTGGCCCTGCAGAGAGACGACATCGACCTGGCCATGGCCGAGATGAAGGCCTTTTTGGCCGGCATACCCTATGTGGAGGGGTTCCAAAAGAAGCTCGCCGACGTGAAGAACTACGAAGGCTTCTACGAGTACACTTTCTACCTCATCTTCAGCATGCTCAACGTCTATGTCCGCACACAGGTCAAGTGTGCAAAGGGCGCGACCGACGTGGTGGTACAGATGCCCAACACCACCTATGTTCTCGAGCTAAAGACCAACGGCACCGCACAGGATGCCCTTGAGCAGATTGAACGCAAAGGATATGCCACCCCCTTCCACACCGAAGGACGCAAGGTGGTAAAGGTCGGCATTCAGTTCGACCGCGACACCATGACGGTCGGCGAGTATGTAGTGGGAGAGTAGACGTTAGTAATTGCATTTTCAAATACATTGATTTATGAATATCCATATAGTTCAGCACGACATCGTTTCCAACAATCCCGAGGAGAACATGCAGTGGATCCTCGAAGCCTTAGACCAACCCGAAAGCCGTGAGTCGCTGCTCACTGTCTTTCCCGCATGCACCCTTTGCGGCTACCCACAGTTCGGCTCGGTGGCCTACACCGACATACAGAAGCGGGCACAGGCCTGCCTGCAGGAGCTGATTCAGAAGTCGGAGCACCGCGCCTTCCTCATCGGCATGCCGCTCCAGATTCAGGACAAGGGGCTCTGCAACGCCATCGTCTTTGTGCAGAACTGCGCCATCCGCGGCATCATCACCAAGAAATACCTGGCCCCCGACGAGCAGAAGTATTTCGTCCGCGGCGAAGGGGTGCAGCTCATCCAGTATCAAGAGCAGCAGATAGCCATCGGCTTCTACGAGGACCTCAAGGAGCTTTCGAAGACGCATATCGACCAGCCCGACATGGTGATTTGCTGCGGCTGCAATGTGTTCGACTACAACAAGCCCTACCGCATCCGTTACCGCATGCACAAGATAGTGGAGAACCTCAACGCCTCGCTGGTGTTCGTCAACCGCATCGGCGGCGAAGGCAGTTTCCTCTTTGCCGGAGGCAGCATGGCACTGAACGCCGCAGGGACGGTGCTCTGTCAGTTCCCCTATTTTGAGGCACATGCCCAGAGTGTCGACCTTCAGCTGATGGACGAGTGTGCCGATGAGAAACCCGAAGCCGTCGAACTGGTGTACAAGGCCTTGGTGATGGGGCTGCGCGACTATTTCCATAAGAACCACATACAGCGTGCCGTACTCGGCCTTTCGGGCGGTATGGACAGTGCGCTGGTGTGCACCCTGGCTGCCGACGCCATAGGACCCGAGAACGTCCACGGCATCCTCATGCCCTCGCAATACAGCACCGACCACAGCGTGAAGGACGCGGTGGATTTGGCCAACAACTTGGGGGTGAGCTACGACATTGTGCCCATCAATCCGATGTTCGACACCTTGCGCGAAAGTATGAAGCCCGTCTTCGGCGACCGCCCCGAGGATGTGACCGAGGAGAATATGCAGGCCCGCATCCGCGGCACCATCGTGATGAGCTATGCCAACAAGTTCGGTGCCATGGCGCTGAACACCACCAACAAGTCGGAAGCCGCCATGGGCTACGGCACCCTCTACGGCGACAGCTGCGGCGGCCTGAGCGTCATCGGCGACCTCTACAAGACCGAGGTGTACGAGCTGGGCGAATACATCAACCGCAACGGCATCCGCATCCCCGTGAACACCATACAAAAAGCCCCGTCGGCGGAGCTGCGCCCTGGCCAGAAGGACACCGACTCGCTGCCCGACTACAGCGTGCTGGACGTCATCCTCAACCTGCACATCGAAGAGCAGATGTGCCAAGAGGAGATAGTGGAAGAGGGCTACGACGCCGAGCTGGTGGCCATGGTGCTACGCAAGGTCCGCATCAACGAATGGAAGCGGCTGCAGTTTGCCCCGGTGCTGAAAGTGTCGCCTATGAGCTTCGAATTGGACCGCCGAGTGCCTATCAGCTGAACTAGGGAGGACTATAATTCTAGGCTATTCTAGGCTATCCTAGGCTATCCTAGGAGGGCCTAGAGAAAATAAACATTCATGACCAGAAACCCTCAAATAGAGCTGGCAGAGCGGTACGTGTACGAAACAGGCATGTCGCTCTTCCTCACCGGCAAAGCCGGCACGGGGAAGACCACGTTTCTGCGCCATATTGCCGAGCACTGCCCCAAACGCCTGGTGGTGGTGGCACCAACAGGCGTGGCTGCCGTCAACGCCGGAGGGGTGACGATACACAGCTTTTTCCAACTGCCTTTCTGCCCCTACTTGCCCGATATTCCAGAGCTGGTGACAGAATACCAACTGCCCGACGGGCAACGGCAGCTGCGCAAGTCGAAGATAGATATCATCCGCACGCTGGACCTGCTCATCATCGACGAGATAAGCATGGTGCGCGCCGACCTGCTCGACGCCGTTGACGCCACCCTGCGCCGCTACCGCCGCAGCAGCCGTCCTTTCGGAGGGGTGCAGCTGCTGATGATTGGCGACGCACAGCAGCTGGCCCCCGTGGTCACCGACGAGGAGAAGCCTTTCATGGACCGCGTCTACCCTTCCCCCTTTTTCTTCCACAGCAAGGCACTGCAACGGCTGCACTACACAACCATCCAGCTCACCACCATCTACCGCCAGCAGGACAGCCACTTTGTGCAGCTGCTGAACAACATACGCGACAATCACTTCGACCAGGCAACCCTCGACGCCCTCAACACTCGGGTGGGCACACCGGACAAGGACGGCCTGTCGGAGCCCATCCTGCTCACCACCCACAACTACCAGGCCGACCGTGTGAACAGGCAACGCCTCGAAGCACTGGAGGGCAAGCCGTTCACCCTCAACGCCGTGGTCGACGGCAATTTCCCCGACAGCTCGGCACCCACCGACAGGACGCTGGTACTGAAACCGGGCGCACAGGTGATGTTCGTAAAGAACGACAGCAGCGGTGCCCACCGCTACTACAACGGCAAGATAGGCACCGTGAGGGGGTTGAACAACGAGTACGATGACGATGGCAGCCCACAACAAGTGGTGATAGTGGATGACGAGGAGGGCGGCACCATCTCTGTCACCCCCGAAAGATGGGAGAACATACGCTACGAGATTGACCCCAAGGACAACCAAATCAAGCAGACCGTCGACGGCACCTTTGTGCAATACCCCCTCAAGACCGCTTGGGCCATCACCATCCACAAGGCACAGGGGCTCACCTTCGACCGTGTGCAGGTGGACGCCGCACATGCCTTCACCTACGGGCAGGTGTATGTGGCCCTCAGCCGCTGCCGCAGCCTCGAAGGGCTGACCCTGCTTTCCCCCATTTCGGCGAACAACATGTTTGACAGCCAGGACATCACCCATTTCAACAGCACCCTCACCTCCCCTCAACAGGCTGCCGCCGAACTGGACAGCTGCCGCACACAGTACTATTACGACCAGCTGTTCGAGTTGTTCGACTTCAGCGGCATACAACATGCCGTGGAGGCACTGGACCGTCTGCTGCAAGAGCACTTGCACAACACCTACCCCCAACAGGCCGCCATGCTCACCGAGCAGGTATGCCCGCTGGTCGGCAACCTCGCTTCCGTGTCGGAACGTTTCCGCCGACAACTCATAGCCATCAGCCAGATGCCCGAGAGCGACGGCAAGCCCTTGCTGGCCGAACGGATAGAGAAGGCCACCGCCTACTATCTCGAACAGCTTACAACCCTTGGCGACAAGGTGCTGCCGATACTCAATTTGGAGACCGACAACAAAGAGGTGGGTAAACGTCTCGCCGACATCGCCGAGCGGTTCCACACCGCTTTCTTCCTCAAAGAGGCCGTGCTGAAACTGGTGCATGATAAGGGCTTCGACATTGCGTCATACCAGAAATGCAAGGTGGACTTTGTCCTCGAAAAGCCCAAGAAGAAAAAGAGTATCAGGGTGGAAGAGACCTACTCCGACATCAAGCACCCCAAACTCATCAAGATACTCACCAAATGGCGCACCACCCATGCCAAGGAAGATGGACTGCCCGCCTACGTCATCCTCACCCAGAAGAGCTTGCTTGCCGTTGCCGACCAGCTGCCCCGCGACCGCAAGGCCCTGCTTAAGATACCCGGCATGGGAGCGGCAAAGACGAACCGCTATGGCGCGGAAATCATTCAGATGGTGGAAGACTACTGCTACGACATGGAGCACCCCAAGGAGCCTGCCTTCCAACAGGCAGCACGCCTCTTTGCCGAGGGCAAGAGCGTGGAGGACGTGGCGGGAGAGATGCTCAGAGCAGTTTCCACTGTGGAAGGGTATCTGGCAACAGCTGTGGAAAAAGGGATTCTCGCCCCCGACCTAATCATCAATGCCCAAGAGCAGAACGAGATACTCAGCTACCTGCAGGAACACCCCGAGACGAATGTGCTCAAACCTGTGTATGAGCATTTCGAAGGACGGTATACCTATCTCCAACTGCGGATTGCACGCCTCCTCTCGCGCGATATGGAGGCATCATAGTTCTACGGCTTTCAATTCACGTCTGGCTCGCGAAACGGGCATCAGGCTGAAATGCCACCATTCGGACTTTAGCGTAAGCAGCCCCTGTTGCCTCATCACCCGGCGCAGCAGATGGCGGTTGTCGTACTCCTCCTTGGTTATTATTCCCTCAGCCAGTAGGCCGTCTTCCCCGTCGATATGGGACTCGGGGCCGAAATGGTCAAAGTCGGAGCCCATGGGCTGCCAGTTGCCCTGACGGTCGACCAGAGTCACATCCACCGCAGCTCCGAAGTTGTGCATGCCGGGACCTTTCTTGGGATTTGCCACATAGCGGTTCTTGGGCGTACCTGCCACCACATGAAACATCTTATATTGTACCGACAGGGGACGGACAGCATCGAGGATGAGCAGGTCGAGGTCGGGCCGTTCCTGATGCAAGGCCTGCTGAGCCGCAGCCACCTTCTGCGCCATGACGGGCAGCAGAAAGGCCCGGCGGAAGTCGTCATACATCGCCCTTCCGAGGAAGTTGTCAGGGGTGGCATACACCAAATGCACCCGAATGGTAGTGTCGAGCGTCTGCACATCTTCGAAGCCCAGAGCCAGAAGTTTCTGCTCGGTGGCCGTATACTGCACCACCTCTTGTCGGACGGCCTCGACCGCAGTATCGCAGATCACAGAGTCGGCTACGACACACTCCTCCCGCCTGCCGCCGCAGCCGAGAAGGAGAAGTACAACAATGCTCAAACACAACTGTTTCATACTGTCCTTGTAACGGCGAAAAGGCCTTATTATTGCCATGAGAAACTCATGATTTGAAGAAAAAAGTGTATCTTTGCAGTTTGAATGCAATAAAACACCCATCCTATGAACGACATTATCAAGCAACTATGC
Organism: Bacteroidales bacterium; assembly: GCA_017441565.1. Lineage (GTDB taxonomy): Bacteria > Bacteroidota > Bacteroidia > Bacteroidales > P3 > Colimorpha. The sequence goes on from JAFRXG010000033.1 coordinate 74,151, forward strand.
AACACAAACGAGTTAGTCGAACTCTACACCAACCGCGATGATTATGAAAAATTTGGCGTGGGCTACATTATAGCATGCACCGACAACGAATACCTGGTCCATACCTTCGACGAGAAAGACCTCGACGACGGCTTTTATGTGATGCACAACGACAACACATACATCATCCAGCTACACACCATATATCTGAAGAACATGCTCCAGTTCATCAAGCCCAAGCCTGACAAATACGACCTTCCTAAAGGCTACTGGCCCGAACTGGACCTCTACCACGTGGTGCTCAATCTCTGCCAGCAAGAAATGCTGATTGCTGTCGTAAGGCTGGAAAACGGCTTTGAATGCTACGGCTGGGTGAAGAATTACAACGACGAAGTACTAGAGATAGACAAAGTGGATTACGACGGCATGTCCGACGGCACCGCCTATCTGAGCATGGAAGACATCAAGATGGTCGGCTTCGGCGGATTAGAAGAGAAACGCCGCACCAAACTGTTCACCCGAAAATAGTAAATGCTCAGACTTATGGTTGTACCCTAGGTCAGAGCACCGCGGCCACACGGCGGAGGTTTTCACCTTCCCGACGGGTCTGCTGCTGGTGCTCCACCTCGCGCTGGGCAAGGACAAGGCAGTCGTGTTCATAGCTATATTGCAGCCTCATCCATGAATCATAAGGGATGCCAAGCTCTTTTTCTAGAGCCATAGAGATGGGAACAGTGAAACTACGCTTTCCCTTAATCAGCTCGTTCAAATGGCTGGGAAGTATGCCTATCTTTGCAGCGAGGTCTTTCTGCTTAATTCCGCGCTCTTTCAATTCCTCATTGAGGATTTCGCCAGGATGTACCGCACGGAAGCCTGTGATTCTATCGTTGTCCATAGTGTGTTTCGTCCATTTCGATTAATGATATTTCGATGCCTTCGTTGTATTCGTGGAAAAGCAGCCGTTCAACTCTGCCGTTCATTACTCTCACAGAACTCATCCCAACACCTTTTAGTTTCTCATAATGTAGGAAACTATAATACGCCAGTCTTTGGGTGTCCTTTTCTGATTGCATCAAGAAATACACACGGTCAAGGGCTGCAAGAAACTTGCTGTCCCGCTGGTATTTCTTGTATTTCTTGCTACGGTGAGATAGCACAAGACTCTCTAATTCTGTATCTTCAAACGTTACCTTCATTCTTGTTGTTTGTGCAAAGATAACAATAAATTCTGAATTATGGGAATTTCTTTTGTCTTTTTTTGTGACGGGGACAAAAGAAATTGCCCGTGTACAGGTAGTAAGAGGATTGACCTCAGCGGAATAGGGACAATGCACCGCACAGAGTAGCTTACCCGAAATAAAACAAAAAAACGACAGCCAAATGACCGTCGTTATTATTGTGAGTACCCGGGGTGGGTATCGAACCCACACGTCCTTGCGGACAGCAGATTTTGAGTCTACCGCGTCTACCATTCCGCCACCCGGGCTGGGTGATTTCCTCTGTTGAAATCGGCTGCAAAAGTACTACTTTTTTCTCACATGGCAAATATTTTTTTTGAAAAAAGGGCTTAATTCAGAAAATAGTTGTATCTTTGCAGTCTCAAAATCAACACAAAATGGGCGAAAAAAATTCTGATAAAGTATTCATTTTTGCGGGTCGTGCAACAGAGAATTTAGCTCGCAGAGTGGCCGAAATATATGGCATTCCACTGGGAAATTCCACTATTTTCCAGTATGCCGACGGCGAATTTCAACCTTCCTACGAGGAAACTATCCGCGGTGGTATTGTCTTTATTATTCAGTCCACCATTCCTCCTACCGACAACCTCTTTGAGCTTCTGATGATGATTGACGCGGCCAAACGTGCTTCCGCCGAGAAAATCATCGCCGTCATCCCTTATTATGGCTTCGCCCGTCAGGACCGCAAGGACAAGCCGCATGTGCCTATCGCATCCAAGCTGATAGCTGACATGATACAGGTGGCGGGTGCCAACCGCGTGATTTGCATGGACCTCCACGCCGACCAGATTCAGGGTTTCTTCAACATCCCCTTCGATCACCTCTACGGCTCGTCGCTGTTCATGCCTTATATCCGTGAGAAATTCGACATCGAGGATGTCATGTTCGCCAGCCCCGACATGGGCGGCAGCAAGCGCGCCGGCATGTATGCCAAGACCCTCAACAACAGCTTTGTCATCTGCTACAAACACCGCAACAAGCCCAACGAGATTGGCGAGATGCGCCTCATCGGCGATGTGGCAGGCAAGCATGTCATCCTGTTGGACGACATCATCGACACAGGCTCGACCATCTGCAAGGCCGCTGGCATCATCATGGAGAGCGGAGCCAAGAGCGTCCGTGCTATGATTACCCACCCCGTCCTCAGCGGCAACGCCATCGAGAAAGTGGAGAACAGCGCACTTGAGGAGCTGGTCACCACCGACACCATCCCGCTGAAGCGCGAAAGCAGCAAGATTCACGTCCTCAGCTGCGACTGGCTCTTGGCCGAAGCCATCCGCCGCGTGGTCAAATACGAGTCGCTGGACAACCTCTACGAGACCACCCTCCACCACAAGGGTGTTATCCACAAGATGTAAGGTGACCACAGCAGCAATTCAGAACATTGAAAACACAACTTTAACAATCAACAATTCATATTAACCCGGGGGTCTCCCCCAAAAAACAAACAACACAATGAGAATAGTATCAATGAGCGGTTCTCTCCGCGAGAACGTAGGGAAAAAAGATGCTAAGGCTTTGCGTCGTGAAGACAAGGTGCCTTGCGTTATGTATGGTAAAGGCGAGCAGTATCTTTTCGCCGTCCCCCAAACCGAGTTCCAGCGCATCCTTTTCAACCCGGAGCCCTGCTTCGTCGAGATTGACCTCAACGGCACCAAGCATCGCGCCATGCTGAAAGACATCGACTTCCACCCCGTGACCGAGATTGTCTACCACTGCGACTTCTACGAGCTGAGCGACGACAAGCCCATCGTCATGTCCATTCCTGTCCACACCACTGGCACCTCCGTAGGCGTCATGAAGGGCGGTAAGCTGGTTTACAAGCAGAAGAGACTCAACGTGAAGTCCCTTCCCGCCGACATGCCTAGCGAAATCTTGGTCGACATCACCAACCTCGACATCGCACAGCGTTGCAAGGTGCAGGATATCGCCACTGAGAAATATGAAATCCTCAACCCGAAGAGCAGCGAGGTCGTTGTTGTCAACAGCACCCGCGCAGCTGCTACCGGCGAGAATGAAGTAGTCGAAGCCGAATAACCCTAGTATTAACTAAAAGGTAAAAACTAAAACTTTGGTTCCAGCATGTGCCGGCCAGGTTTTAGTTTTTACCTTTTACTTTTCCACACATGCACAAATCAGGTTTCGTAAACATCATCGGCAACCCCAACGTCGGCAAGTCGACACTCATGAACGCCCTCGTTGGCGAACGGCTGAGCATCATCACCAGCAAGGCGCAGACCACCCGCCACCGCATCATGGGCATAGTCAACGGTGAGGACTTCCAGATAGTCTACACCGACACCCCTGGCATTGTCAACCCTCACTACAAACTGCACGAGCAGATGATGGGCTTTGTCCACAGTGTGTTGGAGGATGCCGACCTCTTCCTCCTCGTCACCGAGATTGGCGAAACATTCAAGAATCAAGAGGTGCTGTCGAAGATTATCCGTTCCGAGACCCCAGTTATCCTTGTCATCAATAAGATTGACCTCAGCGACCAGCAAACCATCCGCGACAAGATGGCCTACTGGCACAACCAGATACCCCGGGCCGTCATCGTGCCTGCTTCAGCAACCGAACGGTTCAACATCGACACCATCTTCGACCACATCATAGACCTCCTCCCCGAGAACCCACCCTATTTCCCCAAAGACGAGCTCACAGACCGTTCCATGCGCTTCTTCGTCAGCGAAATCATTCGCGAGAAGCTCCTTCTCTATTACCAGAAAGAGATTCCCTACAGTTGCGAGGTGGCCGTCGAAAGCTACGAAGAGAAAGAAGGGGTGGACAATATCGGCGCCGTCATCTATGTCGAACGCGAGTCGCAGAAGGCCATTCTCATCGGCCACAAAGGCATGTCCATCAAAAAGGTGGGCATCGAATCCCGCAAAGACATTGAGGAGTTCACCGGCAAGAAATGCTTCCTCAACATCTACGTCAAGGTGATGAAGGACTGGCGCAATAACGACCGTGCCCTGCGGCAGTTCGGCTACCAGACCGACTGACGTTTGCGGCAACCGCCATCAAACAATAACGGCCTCAGCACACTGGATGTTGAGGCCGTTAATAATTTGTAAGCACCTATTAATAGTACTTGATGTCTCTTTCAACGATGTAGGTAGGAATCTTCTTGTCGTTGTCCAACACATACTCGTAACGGGTCACCCAGTTGCCCTCCTCGTCATAGCGATACTCATAAAGGGTAATCGTCAGCTCAGGCTCGTTCGGGTCCTCGTAGTAATCGTACAGGGTAGAGCTCACGGGCTCATTGTGCTCGTCGTACTCGTAACGGATTTCCTGCACCTTCTGTCCTTCGCCGTTGAAGACGACGGTCTTGTAGATATTGTCATTCTCGCCATAGATATACATCTCGCGGCGGAAGACATTGTTGGCATGGTCGTTGTAGCTCAGCTGGCTCACACGGCCCTGGGCGTCATATTTGTAAAGCACGCGGCTCTCTATCTGCCTCTCCTCGTCCTCCACGTACACCTCGGTCAGAATCAAGTCGGCATCGTAGAGATAATAGGTGCGGCCTATCACATTCTCCTCCGGGTCGAGGATATGCTCCAGCGTCACCAGGCCAAAATCGTCGTGTTTGTACTTCGTTCTGAAAATCATGTCCTCCTCGTTGGAGAGATAGGACTGGCTGCGGCGCTGCCCCTTCTGGTTGTAAACGGTCTTCAGGCGTTCCAAGATGCTGCCGCGTCCAGCGTTGTTGGCGCGTCCGTCGGCTTCATACATCACCGACAGCACATTCTTCACCTCGCCATGAAGGCCGTCGCGCTGGCAGTCGGAAAGACGGTCGGGCATGTGCTGGTCCACCTTGGTCGGAGCATCCGGCCTGCGCTGCACTGCCTGGTTGGGTCTATCGTTGATTCTTCCACGCAAATTGTCGTTATTTTGGGCTGCCAAACACCCCGATAATCCCAAGAATAAGGTCGCAATCAGAAACTGCTTAATATTCATAATTACTTATATAATAATATATTGTACTTACTTTTCCTCTTTTTTTCACGCTAATTCGCGAGTTCAAAGGTACAAAAAAAAACGGAATTGGAAAAAATTTAGTATCTTTGCAATCCAAAAAAAATAAAAAAAGACACCTTGGAAACCATCATTCTCATCTGTTTTGCCGCCTACACGCTACTCCTTTTCGGCATCATGTGGCTTTCCTCTCGCAAAGCTTCAGACAACGACGCATTCTTTCGTGGCCAACGCAAATCCCCGTGGTTCGTCGTGGCCTATGGCATGATTGGGGCCTCCCTTTCGGGTGTGACCTTCATGTCGGTGCCCGGCGGGGTCTATTACGGCCAGTTCACCTACCTCCCCCTCGTGTTCGGCTATGTGCTGGGCTATGTGGCCATCGCCACCATCCTGCTGCCCCTCTACTACAAGCTCAACCTCACCTCCATCTACACTTATCTCAACCAACGCTTCGGCATTGCATCCGAGAGAACCGGCGCGGCCTTTTTCATTCTCTCGCGTCTGCTGGGGTCTGCCCTGCGCATGTACTTGGTGGTCTTTGTGCTTTACGAGTTCGTCTTCCGATCCTGGGGCATCCCCTTCTGGGTGCCGGCAGTGATATTCATAGCCATCATACTCCTCTACACTTTCCGCGGTGGGGTGAAGACCGTGGTGTGGACCGACATGCTCCAAACCACCTTCCTGATACTGGCCGCCGTGGTCACCGTCATCTTCATCCTGAAGGAACTCGACATCAACCTCATGCAGTTGCTGCGCCGTTCCTCTGAGGCTGGCTACACCCGCGTGTTCGAAACCGACCCCACCGCCAGCAAGTACTACTGGAAACAAATCGTCAGCGGCATGTTCATCACCATCACCATGACCGGCCTCGACCAGGACATGATGCAGAAGAACCTCACCTGCAAGTCGCTCCGCTCGGCTCAGAAAAACGTGCTCACCAGCAGCCTACTCTTCATCGTCGTCAACATCATCTTCCTCTGTCTCGGAGCTGCCCTCATCGCCTATTGCCAGTCCAGCGGCTTCCCCCTGCCCGTCAACGAGGCCGGCACCGTGGTGGGCGACAAGATATTCCCCGCCGTGGCCTTCCACCTCAGCACCTTCACCGCCGTCGTATTCATCCTCGGCATGGTGGCGGCCGGTTACTCCAGTGCCGATGGCACCCTCACCGCCCTTACCACCACCTTCTGCTACAACTTCCTCGGTTTCGGCAAGGCCGAAAAGGAGAACGAGCCCACGTTCACCCTCTTCAACCGCCAGCTGTCAACCTTCGCCACCCGTCGATGGGTGCATGTGGGATTTGCCGCCCTCTATCTCCTAGTCATCATGGCCTTCCGCCCCTTCCACAACCAGTCGCTCATCGACACACTCTTCGACATCGCTGGCTTCACCTATGGCCCGCTGCTCGGCCTCTTCACCTTCGGCCTCTTCACACGCTGCTCCCTCCGCGACCGCTGGGTGCCGCTCGTCGCCATCCTTGCACCCGTCATCTGCTACCTGCTCAAACTATATGTACCCCTCTGGACGGGCTACCATTTCGGCTTTGAGATACTCCTGCTCAACGGCCTGCTTACCTTCCTCGGACTCTTATTAATCAGAAAAAAATAATACCCAATGAAACGAATAACCTTCTCCATCCTTTTATCGGCCACACTAATCCTCACCGGCTGCTACTCTGTAACGCCCATCCAGGGCGACAACAGCAAAGCCTCATACGGCGGCCTCTACTATGCCCTGCCCTTCACTCAGATTTGCGTCGACGTCACCTACCAGTACTACGACCTCAGCGAAGCCGTCTTCAGCCAATACGCCTCCGAGATGCTCGCTCTTGACAACTTCGACGTCGAAAAGCCCTACCGCATCAAGAACATCGAAGCCTCATACAACGTCACCGCCGACCCCGACCACTATTACTTTGTCTCCCCCAACGGCATATCGCTGCAAATCGACAACCGCCACCTCCTGCGCTCCATCGGCATGACTCCCCAAGAGGCGGCCGCTGCCCTCGCCAGCACCCTCACCTATTCCGACACCGCCGATGGTCTCACCCCCTCCGATGCCAAGCTGGTGCTGCATAACGCCACCGCCGACAAGATGTTGCCCACCTACAACCTCTACGACCGCACCGACACCTTCTACGTCAAAGGCGACCGCCCAGGCCACCCCACCGGCACCTCTACCAAGAAGGCCCCCCGCTCCCTACGCCAGCGCGCCCAGGCCGCAGCCGAAGAGATAGCCGAGTTGGAAGACACCCGTGCCGACATCACCGTCTCCGACCGATACACCCCCGAAGGCAAGGTACAGATGCTCAAACAAATCGAGGAGAAAGAAGCTGTGCTTATGGCGCAATTCATCGGCAAACCTGTCACCGAGACCGTCCATTTCTTCATCGAACCCAACCTCTCCAGCAACAGCCGCGACACCCTCCAGCAGATGGTGCTCTTCTACTTCTCACGTGCCGAAGGCATCTGCGAGAGCGACGACTACGATGCCCTGCCCGTCACCTGCATCCTCCGCCCCGACCAATCCATCAAAGAAGTGCGTCTCCACAGCAGCAGCCAGCGCAAACCCCTCCTCGGCAAACCCCGCTCCTTCAAATACCGCCTCCCCTCTCAAGCACTCCTCACCCTTCAGTGCGAGCTTTTCGACTATCAGGTCACCTTGCCCGTGGCACAGTTCGGCCCCATCATCGACCTACCCCGCTGCCATTTCAAAGCTCTCTTCGACCCCATCAGCGGCGCCATCATCTATTATGGAGACTAATCTTAATGTGTTATGTGTAAATCCTTCAATCCTATCCACACATGAACACATTCACGCATTAACACATCCCCTATGAACTACTACGTCACCATACTCGGTTCAGGTGCCGCCCTGCCCACCGCGGCACGCCACTGCAGTGGACAAATCGTCAACCTCAACGGCTTCCGCATACTCCTCGACTGTGGCGAGAACACCCAAACCCAAATACGTGTATATCATCAGAAGATGCAATCCCTCTCCCAAATCTGCATCACCCACCTCCACGGCGACCACTTCTTCGGGCTCCCCGGCCTGCTGAGCAGCATGCACCTCTGCAACCACAAAACACCCGTCGACATCTACGCCCCTGCCGGCATAGCCCGCGCCATGCAGACCATCATGGAAATTTCGAGCAGCCACCTCGATTTCGAAGTACATTATCACGAGCTCTCCCACACCGAAGGCTCCCTCCTACTCTTCGAAAACAAATACTGTAGCATCCGTGCCTTCCCCCTCATACACTCTGTCCCAACCTACGGCTACCTCATCGAAGAAAAACCCCGTGGCAAGAATCCGCCCCGCCGTTACGCCTACTGCACCGACACTGCCTACACCGAGGCCATACTCCCCTATATAGAAGGCGTCAACCTCCTCTGCCTCGAAAGCACCTTCAACAATGCCTTCGCCTCCATCGCCGCCGAGAAGCTCCACTGCACCGCCTCGCAGGCCGCAACTCTCGCCCTCAAGGCCAACGCCAAGCAGCTCCTCCTCACCCATATCAGCGCCCGCTACAAAGAACCCGAGCCCCTCCTAGCCGAAGCCACATCCATCTTCCCCAACACCCTCATCGCCGCCGACGGCGTTCAAGTCGAAGTACACTACTGACCTCTCAACCTCATATCGTAATATAAGGTGGCTCTATTTTTATCGCCTGACGGCGAGAAATTGAACAAAATTGAAGAACAAACGCTCTTATGTGACGGTAAAAAATAAGTTGACTAAAGTTTGACAAGTGGTTTTTTCGCTGTAGTTCGATATAGTACGCTGTCTTGACAAGACAATCCCTAGGAGATTAACGGCCTGAAAGGCCAAAAAGCAATTAGCCCAGGGCAACGCCCTGGGTATTAGCGGACATGCTATCTACGCCCTGAAAAGGCAAAAGAAGCACGCTTCTGCCCCTTCAGGGCGTCAGCCGCATACACCGTCCACCCAAGGCGTTGCCTTGGGCTACAGGTGTGGTGGCCCTTCAGGCCGTTTTGACAAGCAATCTATCACAATACAAAAACGAAGGACATGTACCTAAATTTACTTGTAAAACTTTTAGTATATAAAATTTTCATTTTTTACTTTTGTACAATTTCTCGCCGTAGGCGATACCTTAAGCACTAATCGCCAAAGGCGATAATTAGAGATGCCTCATTTCCATTTTCAATTTTCACCTTTCACTTCTCAATTATCCCACCTCTATTCGTCATCATCCTTGTACTTGGACAGCATGGCTGCAACCTCTTCTTTCATTTCTGTTCGTAACGATTCGGGCTTCAGCACCTCCACCGTGCTGCCCAACGATAGCAGTCGCTGCCGAAAGTCATAGGTCGGACGCACACGGACGGAAAAGACCGAGTAATCATCCTTGCGCCTCAGCTCCAGTTGGGAATGGTGCAGCGGGAGCGTCCTCAGATAATTGGCCTGAAAGGCATCCACCTTTATCCAGACACTCTCCACGTCCACATCATCCCCAAGAATGATGCCGTAGCACTCCTTAAACATTTCCTCCACATCGAAATCAGGGTCTCTCGTGTAGGTCTCTCCCTGAATTTCAATGTTGCTAATCCTGTCGAGTGCAAAAATATGGTGCGGCATATCCTCAGTGTACTTGCCGACCACATACCATCGCCGCTCAAACATCTTCAAGGCATGAGGCTTGAAGTTATAGTAGAGTGATGGCTCTTCTTTCCAGAAAGGATGGTAGGTGAAACTCACCATCCGACTCTCCTTCAGTGCCTGCAACAATGTCGGTAACGATTCGTCGTGATGTGTTTCAAGTGCCACATATTGTGCCACCTCCTGACTGTCCGTTACAATACGGTTCACGGCAATGGAGTTGAGCATCCACTGGCGGAAATAACCGTTCTTGCCGCCATCGGCTATGCGGTAGCGGAATTCTATGCCGTTGCCATAGCTCTCAATCTCAATGCCGAAAAGCTCTTCAATCTCTTTGCGGTGACGGTGGAAACTGCGCTTGGCGAAAGCCCCATTGTCATGCATCTCGTCGTCAGCAGCCCAACGGTCGCCAATCTGCTCCATCGTCAGCCCTATCTCACCACTGCGCATCAGCGTGTCCACAAGCCATATATACTTTTTCAGAGGTGTCATGGGTTGTTCTTATTGATTAGGTTTACTACCACCTTCACCATCACGTCTTTTTCTTCGGGACGGCTCTCCGCAATCATCAACGTGAGCGCCACGAGGGTATTGTCGGCAATGCGTTTGCTCCCATCCTCACGATAGAGAATATGGTTGTTATTCAAAAACCACAGGAACAAGGTGGCGGCAATGCGTTTGTTGCCGTCACTGAAGGAGTGGTTCTTGGTGACAAGATAGAGCAGCATAGCGGCCTTCTCCTCGGTGCTCGGATAGAGCTCCACGCCGTCAAAGGTCTGGTATATTTGCCCGATGGAGCTTTTGAACGAGTCATCCTTCTCGTTACCGAACAGGGCACTCTCGCCAAACCGTTCTTTCAGTGAGCGGATAGCCTGCATGGCGTTGTCGTAAGTGGCGTGGAAAGCGGCCTCGGTGGTGGTGTCGCTTACGGTGAGCCGTTGGTAGTCGTAGCTGTCGAGCGTGTCGAGGGCGTAGGTGTAGTCAGTCACCACGTTGAAGAGCGCGTTAGTCTCATCGTTCGAAAGCAACGGCTGGTTCTGTATCGTGCGGCCAAGCATCCCCACTAACTGCCGAAGCTCTCCAATCTGTTCCTTGTGTATGCGCTCATTCACGGCATAGCCCTTGACAAGATAG
>JAFRXG010000034.1:0-3268 GCA_017441565.1 Bacteroidales bacterium
CTACAAAGAAGGCCTCCTGAGCGTCGTGCGCAAAGGCAAGAGCGGCGCCGAAGAAATCCAGCAGATGATGAAAGACTACCGCGCCAACCCGCCAGCCGAGATAGCAGGCAGCAAAGTGGTGCGCATACGCGACATCAAGACCCTTGAAGAGCGCGACACCACGACCGGCACCGTGACCAAAATCGACCTGCCCACCAGCAACGTGCTGCAGTTCTTCACCGCCGACGGCAACAAGGTGACCGTGCGTCCCAGCGGCACCGAGCCCAAAATCAAGTTCTACTTCGGCGTCAAAGGCCAGCTGCCCAACAAAGAAGGCTTCGACCAAGCCAACGAGGCCCTCGACCAGAAAATCGAGACCATCAAACGCTCGATGAACCTCGTGTAGTTCCCCGTCACAAACCCTCCAAACAAAGCATACACCATGAAACGAAACCTCATTTGCCTGCTGTTGCTGGCCACACTGGCCCTCACGGCCACAGCCACACCCGTCAGCCCCGCCACAGCACGCAAGGCAGCAACCAATTTCATGCTCTCGACGGGCATGAAAGGGCCCGACATCAAGCTCACCGACATCACGGAAGCCACCCCATTCAGCCAGATGTACATCTTCGACCTCAACGGCGACAAGGGATTTATCATCATTGCCGGCGACGACAACAGCGAGCCCCTGCTCGCCTTCTCGCTCACCAACCCCTTCCCCACACAGGCCATCCCAGCCCACGTGCAGTCGTGGCTCGCAATCTACGAGAAAGCCATCCGCCACAACAGCAGCACACCCCAATGCAAAAGCGCCTCCGACGCCTGGCAACAGCTGCTGAACGGCAACCTGCCGCCGGCATCGAAGGACATCATCGGCCCCATCATCGCCACACAGTGGAACCAGTCGCCCTACTACAACCAGCTCTGCCCGCTCGACAGCGCCTACAACAAACGCCCCCCCTGCGGCTGCACCGCCACAGCTACGGCACAGATCATGAAGCACTACAACCACCCCGCCACAGGCTACGGCACCGGCTCCTACACCCACGAGCGCTACGGCCTGCAGCAAGCCGACTACGGGGCCACCACCTACGACTGGGACAACATGCCCCTCAAACTCAACGACAACAGCAGTGAAGCCGAAGTGCTGGCCGTCGCCGAGCTCATCTACCACGTCGGCGTGGCCGTCCACATGGACTACGCCATCGGCGGCAGCGCCGGCAAGACAGCAAGCTACGGTTACGGCGGCGAGCCATGCTCCGAGAACGCCTTCAAATACAACTTTCGCTACAGCCCCTACGTGTGGACCGCCTTCGGTCTCGACTACGACGAGGACGACTGGCACGACCTGATGCTCAACGAGGTCAGCAACGGACGTCCCGTGCTCTACGCCGGCTACGACGAGGTACAGTCAGGCCACGCCTTCATCATCGACGGCTACAACACCGCCAGCAAAGCCTTCCACCTCAACTGGGGATGGGGCGGCTCCTACGACGGCTACTTCAAGATTGCCAAGCTCAACCCAGGCCCCGCCAACAACAAGTATAACTTCAACCTCTTCGCCACCGCCACCATAGGCATCGAACCCTACGACGACTTCAATACGGCCTCAACCACCACCGTCACCACCGCCGTGCAACCCGTCAGCGGCGCCTCGGCAGGCGACGGCAGCGTCACAGGCGCAGGCACCTACAACTTCGGCGACACCATCATCCTCAAGGCCGAGGCACTCAACGAGCACACCCGCTTCGTCCAGTGGAGCGACGGCTGCCGCTACAACCCCCGCATCACCGTAGCCACCGGCGGCGAAGTCTCCTTCACCGCACAGTTCGCGCCCATCCACGTCGACGTCATCGGCTACTATAACTCCGGCAACGCCATGAACCGCGCCTCCAACCTGCCCGACGGACTCGGCCTCGACTCCGTGTGGGGCATCAAAATCCCCGCCTCAACCCTTTGGCCACACCACGACCTGGTAGCCGTGCGCTACATGGGACGCAAGTCCGCCACCCATACCCTCTCGGTACTGGCCGGCACCGACAGCCCCACCGAAGAGCTCTACACAGCCACCTTCTTCGACAGCCTCGACTACGATTACACCTGGCACACCCACACCCTCCCTGCCCCGCTGACAATCAACTCCGACAAGAACCTGTGGATAGTACTAAAGTGCAGCGAGATAGACACGCCAGCCGTCTTCTCCATCTACGGCGGTAACCCCAACGGCATGCTCTCAGGCGAAGCCCTCACCCCAATGGCCGACAGCTGGCAGTTCAGCTGGATGATCGACGCCCTCTTCCAAGGCGACGGCAACGCCATCGAGCCCTCACCCAATGGCGCCACCTCCATCACGCTCTATCCCAACCCAGCCACCCATCAGGTCACCCTCAGCGGCCTGCAAGGCAACGCCACCGTCGACCTGCTCGACATGAGTGGCCGCCTCTGCAAGAGCACACATCTGACGGCAGGCAGCAGCACCCTCGATGTCAGCAACCTGCGCCCCGCCCTCTACCTCGTGCGCATCACCACCGCCGGCACCACCACCCTCACCAAACTCCTAATCCGCTAACCCCACACCACCACCCCTACCCCAGCCGGCAACACCTCTACCCTTAGCTGGCGCCGCCCCTACCCATAGCCGCCAACACCCCTACCCACAGCCACCACCGCCCCTACCCGCAGCCGGCAACACAACGCCCCGCCGCAGCAGCCCAACCCGCTGCTGCGGCGGGGCTTCCTTTTTTCCCCCACCCCGCCAGCGCCGTACCCCTCACCCATAAATCCTCCTGCTTCGCGAAATCTTGTAAATCTTGTAAATTATATCGTCTACGACGCTAATTCCATGCCATATATCCATACCCAATCCCCATCGAAAAGCGCAGACAAGAATCCTCACCCTCCCGCCGGAGGCGGCCTAATTTACAAGATTTACCAGATTTCGCGAACGCACAGCGCGAGCAGGAGAATAAGAAGATAACATCAGGAGAAAAATGAGCCCCCTTGGACATCTCCCCAAATGTTAAAATCACTCCCACAAAACCCAAAATCCTTTAACATTTATAACACACACTAATTCAACACACAATAAATACCCCCTCCAAAATAACTCCGCGAAAACTCCGAGATTAGCTCTTACATTATACTGATCTTCTTCTTATTAACTCCTACTAGAGTAGGCTTTGATAAGAAGTTGATAAGAACATGGGTAAAACTTGGTAAGAACATGGTCCGTAGTTACCAGGCACTTATCGTGGACCTTTTTCGGCCCTTTTGTGGACAAATTATGTTA
>JAFRXG010000035.1:0-10077 GCA_017441565.1 Bacteroidales bacterium
CTTTCCCATTGTCGCGTCCCTCCGGGACGCTGAGTAGTAGGGTTTTCGTTGACCCCACACTGCGTTCCTTGTGTGGGGTTATTGAAATTCAGCATCTTCGATGCTGTTAAAAAATCAGTCTTTTATCAAACTAGAGCCTTGAGAGTTTGCCCCTCTGGGGCAATTTATAGAAGTCTCTTTTTGCGAAATGAAACCATAGGTCTCCACGCAGGTTGGATGGGTGAACGAAAACAGAGGGCTGAAATTTGTCGTTTAGCCCTCTGTCCTAGTTGGTTATAAACGACTATTTCTTGTCGATTCTCATACGGTAGAACGAACGGTAGACGAACACGAGCGCGATGACCAAGAATACGATGCCTACGTAGGGAGCCATGTGGCGGAAACCTTCGCTGATGGCTATTTCCATGGCCAGCACGCCGAAGAGGGTGGTGAATTTGATGATGGGGTTCAGAGCCACTGAGCTGGTATCCTTGAAGGGGTCGCCCACCGTGTCGCCCACCACGCTGGCATCGTGCAGTGCCGTTCCTTTGGCCTTCATGTCCACTTCAACCACCTTCTTACTGTTGTCCCATGCACCACCAGCATTAGCCATGTACACGGCTTGGAAAAGACCGAAGACGGCGATGCTGATAAGATAGCTGATGAACAGGCAGACAGCATTTTGGCCTCCAATGCTCTCGGGCGAGGAGAAGCAGGCAAAGGCAAGGGCGAATGAGAAGATGGCGATGAAGATGTTTATCATGCCCTTCTGGGCGTAGTTGGTGCATATCTTCACTACTTCCTGACTTTTCTCAATGTCGGCTTTCTTAGGAGCGTTGGCATCCAGCTTGATATTGGCCTCGATATATTCCACTGCACGGTTAGCACCCGTGGTGACAGCCTGCATCGATGCGCCAGTGAACCAGTAGATGACGCAGCCGCCAAGGATGAATCCGATGATGCTGTATGGGTTGAGCAGGTTGAGAATGCTGGCAGGCTCTATACCGAGGGTCTTCTGAATGAGAAGGATGAGCGAGAATATCATGGTGGTGGCACCCACGACGGCAGTGCCTATAAGCACGGGTTTGGCCGTGGCTTTGAAGGTGTTGCCGGCTCCGTCATTGGCTTCGAGGTAGTATTTGGCTTTCTCAAAGTCGGGGGTGAAACCAAATTCGGCTTTCACCTCTTTGGTGGTCTTCTCTTTGTCGTCCTCAATAAGCGATAGCTCGTAAACGCTCTGGGCATTGTCGGTCACAGGGCCGTAGCTGTCGACGGCAATGGTCACGGGCCCCATGCCCAACATGCCAAAGGCCACCAGGCCGAAGGCAAAGATGGAGTAGTAGTCGCCGAAGATGGGGGATAGGCCGAATCCTGTAGAGGCCATGTATGCAATAATCATCAGCACCACAAACACCATGCCGGTCCAGAATGCGCCCATGTTGCCGGCCACAATGCCGCTGAGGATGTTGAGGGATGCGCCCCCTTGCTCCGAGGCCCTCACCACCTCTTTGACATGCTTGGAGGTGGGGGAGGTGAAAATTTTGGTAAATTCGGGGATGAGTGCCGCACCCAAGGTTCCACAGCTGATGATGATGGAAAGTGCCAACCACAGGTTAGGCACCACGGCGTTAGTCTCAGGCGTGTTGAGGATAAGATAGCTGGCCAAGAAAGTGCCTAGGATGCTCAGTATCGAGGTAATCCACACCAGGCTGGTCAATGGTTTTTCGAAGTCTAAATTGTCGGAATTCTTGTATTTTGCGGAGGCAATGGCCCCATTGATGTAATATGCCAGAACCGAGGCGATGATGCCGAGGATGCGCATCACAAATATCCACACCAGCAGCTGCACCTGGAATTGGGAAGGCACTGCCAGCAGGATGAAGCTCACCAATGCCACGCCGGTGACACCGTAGGTCTCAAAACCATCGGCGGTGGGCCCGATGCTGTCGCCCGCGTTGTCGCCGGTGCAGTCGGCAATGACGCCCGGGTTGCGGGGGTCGTCCTCGCCGATTTTGAATACCACCTTCATCAAGTCGCTTCCAATGTCAGCAATCTTGGTGAATATGCCGCCAGCAATACGCAGCGCACTGGCCCCCAGGCTTTCGCCGATGGCGAAGCCGATAAAGCAGCTGCCTGCCAATTGCTCAGGCATGAATAGCAATATGACCAGCATCAGCACCAGCTCGATGCATATCAGCACGATGCCGATGCTCATGCCCGCGCGCAACGGTATGTTGAGCAGGTCGAGCGGTTTGCGCCGTAGCGACGCAAAAGCCATGCGCGAATTGGCATAGGTGTTCATGCGCACACCAAACCATGCCACACCATAGGAACCCAAAATGCCTATGATTGTCCATGCCAGCACCAAACACACCGAGCCCAAGCTCATGTGCGAAAGCACACCAAAGTAGAGTGCAATGGCGGCACCGATGAAGACGAATAATACTACTAAGAACTTACCCTGCTGTTTCAAATAGGTGGAGCAGGTCTTGAAAATGACATTCCCGATTTCGAGCATCGACTTGTGTGCTTTCAGCTTTTTCACACGGTTGAACTGCCAAAAACCGAATAAAAGCCCGAGGATGACAATCAAGAATCCCCAATAGAGAATTCTAGTGGATGGATTGGAAGCAAAACCCGCAGGCATTTCCAAATCAGCCTCACTTGCAAAAGCAAAAAGTGGGAGTGAGAGTGTCGTGAGTAGAATAGTCAACTTCTTCATAGATATTATGTTTTGATTCTTTCTTCTATTTCAAAGCGAATACAAATATACTATTTTTTGCAAAGATACAAAAAAAAATCGTACTTTTGCATTTCCTTTTAAACACCCCTGCGAGGGTGTTTCTATACAACATCAATATGTTATAATATAATTATCATGATAGAGCAAGATATCCAGCAAGCAGTTGCTAACGCCTTAAAGTCTCTTTATAATTTAGATGTCACACCCGAATCTGTCGTCCTCCAAGACACCAAGAAGGAGTTCGTCGGCGACTTCACCGTCGTGGTCTTCCCCTATGTCAAGCAGGCGCGCAAATCGCCCGAACAATTGGCCAACGAACTGGGCTCGGCCGTCAAAGAGGCCGTCGCCAATGTGTCTGACTTCAACGTCATCAAAGGGTTCCTCAACTTCTCCGTAGCCGACAGCTACTGGCTGCAGTTTGTAACCAAGCGGGTGGGCGATGCCCATTACGGCATCAAGCAACCCAACCCCACCGACAAGTCGGTGGTTGTCGAATACTCTTCGCCCAACACCAACAAGCCCCTCCACCTCGGCCACATCCGCAACAACCTCCTCGGCTGGTCGGTCAGCGAGCTGCTCGCAGCCAACGGTGCCAACGTCAAGAAAGTGAACCTCGTCAACGACCGTGGCATCCACATCTGCAAATCGATGCTGGCGTGGTTACGATACGGCAACGGCGAGACCCCCGAGAGCAGCGGTATGAAGGGCGACCACCTGGTGGGCAAATATTATGTCGAATTCGACAAGCATTATAAGGAAGAGGTTAAGTCGCTGGTTGCGCAAGGCATAGAGGAGGAGGAGGCCAAAAAACAGGCCCCCCTGATGCTCGAGGCCCAGTCGATGCTCAAACGGTGGGAGGAAGGCGACAAAGCAATCCGCGACCTTTGGAACCGCATGAACAGCTGGGTATACGCCGGCTTCGACGAAACCTACGCCCGCATGGGTGTCGGTTTCGACAAGGTATACTACGAGTCCAACACCTACCTGCTGGGCAAAGAGTTGGTGCAGAAGGGACTGGACCTGGGCGTCCTCTTCCGCAAAGACGACGGCTCCGTGTGGTGCGACCTCACCGCCGACGGCCTTGACCAGAAACTCCTCCTCCGCCGCGACGGCACTTCGGTCTATATGACCCAGGACCTCGGTACCGCCCTCCTCCGTCACAACGACTTTGGTGCTGAAAAACTCATCTACGTGGTCGGCAATGAGCAGGACTATCATTTCAAAGTGCTGAAACTCATACTTGGCAAGTTGGGCTTCGATTGGGCCGACCAGGTCTACCACCTCTCCTATGGTATGGTCGAGCTGCCCAACGGCAAGATGAAGAGCCGCGAAGGCACCGTGGTGGATGCCGACGACCTCATCACCGAGATGGAAGTGACGGCCGAGGAGATGTGCCGCGACCATGGCAAGAACGACGACATGACCCCCGAACAGCTCAAACAGCTCTACCATATACTGGCATTGGGTGCCTTGAAATACTTCATCCTCAAGGTCGACCCCGCCAAAAACATGCTCTTCAATCCCGCCGAAAGCATCGACTTCAACGGCAACACTGGCCCCTTTATCCAATACACCCATGCACGCATACGCAGCATCGTACGCAGGGCCGAAGAACAGGGCGTGCACGACTCGCAGCCTCAGAATTTCGCACCCGGCATGACGCTCACCGACAAGGAGCGTGCCGTGGTCAAATGTCTGCACGACATGCCCAATGTCATTGCTTCCGCAGCCGATAACTTCAGCCCTGCCATGGTGGCCAACTATGCCTACGACCTGGCCAAATCCTTCAACAGTTTCTATCAGGACACCCCCATCCTGCGCGAAACCGACACCGCCCTCAAAACCTTCCGGGTGCAACTCTGCATCGTGACCGCCAAGGCCATCAAGAACACCATGAACATCCTTGGCATCCAAGTGCCAGAAAGAATGTGATTTATTAATTCTTGGAAGGCCTAGGTTCTCCTTGACTTTCCAGAGCTCCCTAGGAAAACCCAGCAACCATCACAAGCTATGTATTACACCACACCGCTCACCCTGCCCAACTACCTCTGCGACCAGCACGACAACCTCGCCATGTGGGCCGCGGCTCGTCTCTTCCAAGAGGTGGCAGGCTACCATATCGCCACTTCCGGTATCGGATTCTCACAACTTATCCGGCAAGGAAAGGCATGGGTGCTCTGCCGCTCCTATTATCAGGTTCGCCGACTGCCCCATGAAGGGGAGAACCTTATGCTCCGCACATGGTCGCGTGGCACCGATGGACTGTTCGCCTTCCGCGAATTCCAACTGCTCGACGAACAGGGCGAGGCAACGGTCGCAAGCACCACCTACTGGGCTGTCATTGACCTCGCCACCCGCAAGGTGTTGCGCATGCACGACAGGCTGGTTAATTTCGAGCACCACTCCGACCTGGCCACCGACCGCGACACCATCGACCGCCTCCGCCTTCCCAAAGGGGTGGAGCGTCCGATGCCCGCAGCCCATTTTACGGTACGTCCCTCCATGCTCGACCACACTTCACATGTCAACAACGCCGAGTACGTGCGGTGGATTTTCGACCACCTCCCCCAAGGCTCTGCCCCCGGTCTGCCCTTCCGCTTCTCCATCGAGTATGTGGTGGAAACTCCGCCCAACGACACTGTGTCGCTCTTTGCCTACCCCCAGCCCGGCAGCACCATATTTCAAATAACCAACTCCAGTGCGGTCGCAGTCATGGCGAAGATTGAATATTAACGAAACTCCTATTACCATCAAATCTCTTATACCCCACCTTTCATCCCCCATACAATGAAATACCTGCTTGTCGCCTTTACCCTTCTGCTTTCTATGATGGTGGCATCCCCCGCCCAAGCCCAACTATTTAAGAAGAGGTCTGCCAAGAAGCAGCTCACCGTCACCGACACCCTTCCTGGAGCCAAACGAATGTTAGAGGTGTTGAACCTGGTCAACAACAACTACCTCGTCACCCCTAATACCGACAGCCTGAGCGACGTGGCCATCCGCAACATTCTCAGCAGCCTCGACCCCCACAGCATCTATATCCCCGCCAAAGAGGTGAAACGCTCCAACGAGGCCCTACAGGGCAACTTCGAAGGGGTGGGTATCTCCTTCTCTGTCATCAACGACACTCTGCGGGTGGCCGAAGTCATCGCTGGCGGCCCGTCGGAAAAAGTGGGGCTGATGCCCGGTGACAAGTTCATCCGCATCGACGGTATCCCCGCCACAGGCGACAGCGCAGTCAACTCCTTTGCCTTCCGCCACCTCAGAGGAAAGAAAGGCACCGTGGTCATTGTCGATATGCTGCGTGGCACCGACACCCTCACTTTCCACATCGAACGCGACAAAATACCTATCCACTCTGTGGAGGTATACTTCATGGAAGACGACACCATTGGCTACATCGCCCTGCAACGTTTTGCCCGCAATTCGGTCGATGAGTTTCGGAAAGCCCTCAAAGCCCTTCAGAAGCAGGGAATGAAGTCCCTCATCCTCGACCTCCGTGGCAACACCGGCGGCTTTCTTGACATAGCCTGCGGGCTCGCCAACGAATTCCTCTCCAACGGCAAACTCATCGTCTATCAGGAAGGACGCATGCGCAGCAGGCAGAACTTCGTCTCCAACCGCTGGGGCTCGTTCCACAACGGCTCGCTGGTAGTGCTGATTGACGAGAACTCGGCCTCCGCCTCTGAGATTGTCAGCGGTGCCGTGCAGGATTGGGACAGAGGCATCCTCATCGGGCGCCGCAGCTATGGCAAAGGACTGGTGCAGACTCAGTTCAGCCTCTCCGACGGAGGACAGGTGCGTGTCACCACCGCACGCTATTTCACTCCCTCGGGCCGTTGCATCCAAAAGCCTTACGACAAAGGCAAGGAAGAATACTCCAACGATTTCCGCAACCGTTACAAGCATGGCGAGATGTTCAGCGTCGACTCCATCCACTTCCCCGACTCCTTGAAATACCAGACCGTTGGCGGCCGCACTGTCTATGGCGGTGGTGGCATCATGCCCGACATATTCATCCCCATGGACACCACCCCATCCACCAAGTTCTATCAGGAATGTCGCCGCAAGGGCATTGTCAACCAGTTTCCCCAAGTGTGGGCCGACCTCCATCGTGCTGACAAGCGCATCCCCGATTTCGACACCTATTTGCTCAACTACGACTCTCTGGGCATCGACAGTGCCTTCGTCGCCTTTGCCGCCGAAAAGGGCGTAGTGCGCGACAGCATTCAGGAGACCTGCTCCGACAGCGTGAAGCATTACAACCAACGGTTCCTCTCACTACAAATCAAAGGCCTAGTTGCCGACCGTCTCTTTGGCCGGGGCTACTACTATCGCGTGATGAAAAACGAGGACAACTTCTACAGGACGGCTGTTGCCACCCTCCGTCGACAGGAATAAACGTCAGCTCACCGATTACTCAACCACTAGGCGTTTGGTGGTGGTGCCGGCGGCGGTGCGGACGGAGACCACGTAGACACCTTTGGACAGGCGGCCCACGTCGAAGGTGGCGGCGTTGCCGGCAGCCTTCTGCTCCAGCACCAGATGGCCCTGCACGTCGTACACCGCCACATGGCTCAGCCTGTAGGTCGACTGCACCGTCACTATGCCGCTGGCCGGGTTGGGCATCAGCCGTGTGAAGAACCCGACAGCGTCAATCGACACCGTGTCGGGGCCTTGGACGGTGTCCGTATCGGGCTGGTGGGCGGTGGTGCGCGCTTCGATGGAGGGGCTCCACTCTCCGTATTCTGAGTCACGAGTGCACCAAGCTCGCACATGGGCCAGATAGGTGGTGGTGGGGCGCAGCCCCGTCAGGGTAACCCTGTTGTTGTTGGTGGTCACGGTGTATGCCGTCATCCCATCGGCCTCGGCATACTCCACCTCCCACTGCGTGGCGTTGCCGCCGTACCACTCCAGCATGACGCTGGTGTCGGTGGCATGAATCATGCGCAAGTCCGCTGGAGGGTCGCACCGCGTGGTGTCCCGCGGCGTGAGGATGGGGAAAAAACCGCCCCAACGTTTATTGGAAACCCTCACATGATGGTTGCAGAAATACATCTCTCTCGCAGGTCTGTCACTTTTGTTATGATACTCCCATTGATCGTTTCCAGAAGAGAACTCTGTCGTACCCCATCTCGTATATAATTGTGCGAAATCATTGACATAAGGAAATCTCACCCCAATAAAAAAGGTGTCGGCAACGGATATTGGTTTGTCAAAATAAAACTCGTAGGAGTAGGTGACAATTGGGGAGCAATCATACGATTCAAATCCGCGAGCCGGATACTGCTTGTATTCGAAATAGCGGTAGGGGTTATTGTGCCGTATCCATTTCACGGAGTCGATGCAGTATGCCTCGCCGTTCGACACCCCGTACAGATAGGCATACAGGTTGAAGTTTGAATCCGTTATCTGGCTTACGTTAAGGATTTCCGCACAAGTGTATATGCTGTCAAGATACCGTCCCAAATTTTCATAAATACCACCACCCGTTGTGGCGGCTATGCCATATATCCAGGTCTGCCCGGGAGCTACGTATTCTTTGAATACTCCGCGGGAGGGATGGTTGCTGGCATGTCTAATCCAAAAGTAGCCGCCAGACATTGGGTCCTGCATAAGCTCAAAGCCATTCCTTGTCAAATAATCACTATCTGGTTGTATACTACCAGCAAAGATATAATCAATATCTAGGATTATTGTTTGGACAGGATATCCTCCATTACCCCACACACTATCAATCACAAAAGGATTGTACATATAACAGGAATCCGGATACCTTATCGTGTCCTGTGCCTTCACTGTCCCAGCAATGGCCAGCAGGGAGGTCAGTATCAAAATTATCTTTTTCATAACAGAAGTATCAATTCGTTACACATTTCGGATTCATCCATATCTGGTTGTAGGTCTCATTGCATGGTGAGGGAGCAGAAACTATATAAAGCTGGAAAAATCCATAATAATCCGCTATGGGGTTTGACGGGTTGAGATACCTGACCAGATGGGTTTTTGTTTCATAACAAGTGGACGCGGGGCGTTGTACGTCACGTCCTTCATCATCCAGTAGTCCCCTCCAGCCGCCACTATATGCTGTGAGGACAGCCTGTCCACAGAGGTGAAGCTGCGGTCGTAGACCTCGTATATCTTCTCCATGTTGTAGGGAAACACTGTCTCATAAGGTCTCAGGAAACAGAATGTGTGGTGGAGCACCGAGTAGGAATAGGTCTGGTTTGTCAGCAGCACCAGCCGTTGGTCATCAGGCAGGTAGACCATCTCATAGATGTCGTCCTTGTCCTGTAGGTCGAACACCTGCGCATAGGGCATGCTCATCATCGCCAGGTCCACCACCCGCACCTGCATATCGTCCACCCCGCCACCATAATCGAACACCGATGCCACCGCTATCGTGTCTCCTTTCATCTTACAGGCACTGAACACCACTCTTCCCGACGGGATTTTATAACGGAAATAATAGTCAAACGTCCCTAACACGTTGCTCTTGTTGCAACGGTGGATAATCAGCTCGTCAGCTGTGGGGAAGGTGACCACAGCCACGTAGCTGTCAGTCTCCACCACGTCGCATGCATACTCGAAATGGCCGTTTTTGTCATTAAGCACTCTGTTACCCACCTGCGTAAATAATCCATACTGATATTTGTATTCAACGACGATATGGGCGCAGCACTCTGTCATATATGGGCTGGCAGGGCATGGGTATATGTTGGGGTCAGGCGTTCCGTTATACCATGTGTCGCCAACTGCCACCAATCGGGTCGTCCCAGAAGACGGGTCGTCATATGCTGCCAACCGATACAAACGGGTGGTGAGAGTGTTCGCCATATTGAGTTCCTGAAATTGAATATGCGGGTTCTGGCCCTCGATATTGCTGACGCTGGCATGCCCTAGAAAGGCCTGATGGGTGCTCCTATTCATCCCGCAGAAGAAGATGTCGTCCCCCACGATGCGGATGTCGGCGATGTCGTGGTGGTCGTCCAGCTTGGCCGATATGATGTCGGTCAGCCCTACTCGTGCCAAATGGTAACATCTTGAACCAGAATCCCAATAAGATGCTATGGCCTTCTGGTTGTTCACCGTCCGCACCACCGAGCCGGACGGGGTAAAGCTGTCTCCTCCCAATGCGAAATTAGGGAACGTCTGTCGAGTGAGGATTGCTGGCAATGTATGGCTCCGCCGTCTCCTCCCAATGCGAAATTAGGGAACGTCTGTCCCTCGGCAGAAAGAGGTCGCGTTACATAAAACACTATAAATGCTATGGTTAAAAGTAAAAATCTTTTCATATTATTATTTTTTCACCTGCAAATATACACATTTTTTTGGAATTGCAAAAAAATCACAGA
>JAFRXG010000036.1:0-10131 GCA_017441565.1 Bacteroidales bacterium
ATCTGTTTGCCTCAGATAATCACCGCACTACGTACGGTGTTATTCATATCTCACCCCGATGGGGTGATTAATAGAAGTTTCCTTTATCATGTTAACTGTATAGGAACTATCCAACACTCCTTTCTCTTTCATATACTCAGTTAAGTCCTCCATGAGATAGCGGGAGCTAAAGGTGTGTAGCACATCATAGGAAGGTACGATATACCCATACAGAATACCCGAACTTTTCAATCGTCGATAGACCTCTTGTTGCGGCAACTTGAGTACTGCGGACAACTTGGCAATGCAGTATGTGACAAATTCCAGCGTTTTCCTATCCATGGTCTCTATTCTATTTCGTTGTAGCCATCAGTCATCGGCAGACACATTTAGAAACACGCCCTGCAAGGCCGCATCCCTAGACTCATTGTAATATGTTCTACCCCGTATCATGACTCTTTCCGTTATACTTTTTCGATTTGCAAAAATACAACATTTTTCTGATACAGCCAAACATTAATTCAAAAAGGTCTTTTTCCAATCGACTGGTGGGTTTAGGTTTGCTCGTCAAGTTCGCGAGCAAAAGCCGCCACCGCGCGATCCCAGGTAGCCATATTCAATAAGTATTCACAAGTAACGCTTGACTGTGGTGGGGTTGGATCCGGGATAATCACTGGCTCAGCCCAAAATTGGTTGACTGCTTTTTCCTGATTCAAGGGGGGGCGCTCGTCATGGTTGGCGTTATGCTACGGTTGCTACAACTCAAAACCTTCTTAGAGGTACTGCAATTGGGGAAATGGAACTGTAGCAACTGTAGCACTGCAACGCTCCCTTGTCTTTTCTTGATTCGGTGAGGATATTTTGAACTGTAGCTCTGTAGCGCGTTTCAGTGTTACAGCGCTACAGCGCTACAGTTATTCCTGCATCGGCCATTTGTCAGAATTTGTGCCTTCGCTTGGGGTTCGCTTTACCTTCGCTTTGGGTTCGATTCCTAGAGCGAAGGTCGGGGCAAGTCACAGAGACGTAATATGCCTGTTGAAGAAAAATAGGCAAGCAGCATAGCGTATCATATTATTTGAGGCTGTTTAACCCAAATCGGTCATAATGGTTTAACCAAGATACCATAGATTATATCGCACACGATATAGTGTTAAAGTATCATAAAAATCACATCTAATGTTCAAACACTCAAAAATTGTTTGTATATTTGCATCGTGAACGATATAATTCAATAACAACTTAAAATATTTACATCATGGATTTTAAAGCCACATTACAGGTTTCACAGATGATTGTGAACGAACTTACGGAAGGTGCTTTTGTGCACAAAATGCAGGGTCTGCTCTTCAAATCGCAGGGCTTCGAGAAACTCGGTCAGAAATATCTCGACCATTACACCGAGGAGATGGAATGGGTAGAGAAATACACCAACCGTATGCTGGACTTGGGCTGCGTGCCTGAGGTGAAACTCAACAAAGAGTGCAAGCTGATTGAGGAAGCAAAGGCCTACATTGAAGAAGACCTCCGCATCCAGCGCGAAGGCGTGGATTCACTCTACAAAATCATGCCCACACTCAGCTGCGACCCCACCACCTATGACATCACCAAGGCCTACCTTGCCGACGAGGAGGAAGACCTCTACTGGAGCGAGGAGCAATTAGACCTCATCGGGAAAATCGGCCTCCAGAACTGGCTCATGCGCCAAATGTAATTACAAGAGGGTATCACCGACATGGACAGACGTGAATTTATCAAGAAGTCGGCCATGGCCGCGGCGACAGGCGTAGTGATTGCCTCGCCCATAGGTTCGGCATTGGCGCAGGAAGACCACCCAACAATGAAAAAAATGAAAGTACTGCTTATCAATGGCAGCCCACGCAAAGGCGGCAACACTTTCCTTGCCTTGACCGAAGCGGCAAAGCAACTGGGCAAAAACGGTATTGACACTGAAATCATACAGATTGGAGCACAAGCTGTACATGGGTGTGTGGCCTGCAACCACTGCAGCCAGACGGGACGGTGTGTGTTCGACGATGACCTATGCAACACGGTCATCGACAAGATGGCTCATGCCGATGCCCTCATCGTAGGGTCGCCCACCTATTACGGACAGCCCAACGGCACATTGCTGAGCCTTGTGCAACGTCTTTCCTATGCTGCCTCACATGTGATGCAGAACAAGCCTGCCGCCGCGGTGGCGGTGTGTCGTCGCGGCGGTGCATCGGCAGTGTACCAAACCCTACTCATGCCATTTCAGATGCTCAACATGCCTGTGGTCACTTCGCAGTACTGGAACATTGTCTATGGCCGCACTGAAGGCGAGGCCGCCCTCGATGCCGAAGGAATGCAGACCATGCGTACTATGGCCGACAATATGGCCTTCCTGCTGAAGAGAATCCACGCCGACGGCAACCCCCAATACCCTCAGAGAGAATCCCACCAAGTAACATCATTTATTAAATAACACATTACAACAACCCATGTCAACCATTTACGATTACAAAGCCATCGCCAGCAACGGCAAGGAAATAGATTTCGCCGACTTTAAAGGCAAAGTGCTGATGATTATCAACACGGCCAGCAAATGCGGCTTTACGCCCCAATTCGACGGATTGGAGGAACTCAACGAGAAATACCGCGAGCGCGGATTGGTGATGCTGGGTTTCCCCTGCAACCAATTTGCCAACCAAGACCCCGGCACCGACAGCGAGATTACCGAATTCTGCCGCGTCAACTATGGAGTCACCTTCCAGATGATGAAGAAAATTGACGTAAACGGCAAAGAAGAGCATCCTCTATACACCTACCTCAAAGAGCAGGCCCCCAAAGAGGAAGTCAAAGGACTGAAAGCAAAGGCCACCACAGCCTTGTTCTCCAAGATGAGCAAATCGGTGGAAAAGGACAGCGACATTAAATGGAACTTCACCAAATTCCTTGTCTCGCGCGACGGAACACGCATCGAGCGTTTCGCCCCCACCACCGAACCCAAGGATATTGAAAAAGCCATTGAGGCAATGCTATAATGCACGAAGAACTGAGACTTAAGAATCAGCTTTGCTTCAGGGTCTACACCCTTTCGCGCCTCATCACACAGGCCTACCGTCCTCTGCTCGACCCTCTGGGACTTACCTATCCGCAATATCTGGTGATGATGGTGCTGTGGGAGAATGACCGACAGACCGTAGGCGAAATAGGCCAACGTTTGATGCTCGACACCAACACCCTCACGCCCATGCTGCAACGCATGGAGCGCGAGGGTCTGGTGGTGCGCACTCGCGGCATCGCCGACGGCCGTCAAACATTAGTGAATCTTACCCCGAAGGGAAAACACTTGGAGCAGAAAGCAAAAGACATTCCAGCCTGCATGTCCGAAAACTGGCATGGCGACATGCTGGATTCCAACCAATTGTCAAACTTGGTCACCACAATCGACACCTTGATAGAAGGCCTGAAATAAAACCATCACCCCAAAGCCCACAAGCAACACAAATGGATCTTGCAAAATACATGACCGACAGCATTGCCGACATTATGGCCAAAGCCTACCTCAATGTGCTGTCCAACCCCCGCGAAGCCCGTTTTATACACCGCATGCAAAAGCAATTCTCCGCCTCGTCGCATCGCCGCGCCAAACTATTGGAAGAGGACGGAACAGAGGTGCCCCCGTTCCTTATTGCCAGCATTGCCACCACATGCAACCTGCAGTGCAAGGGTTGCTATGCACGGAAAAACGGCATTGCCGCATCCGACAACCAGCCCCGTCGGCAGACGCTCACCCCCGCGCAGTGGCGTTCCATCTTTGCCGAAGCCGCCGAAATGGGCGTGAACTTCGCTCTCCTTGCAGGGGGCGAACCCCTCACCCGGCGCGACCTGCTGGAGCAGATAGCACAAGTTGAGGAGATAATTTTCCCCATATTCACAAACGGCACCATGCTGGGAGCCTCGTATTTGGATTTCTTCAAGCAACACACGAATATGATACCGGTGTTCAGCCTTGAAGGCGATGCCCTGCAAACCGACACCCGGCGGGGAGAGGGAGTGTACCGTATGGTGGAACAATCCATGCAGAAAATGAAGGAAGAAAAACTCTTCTATGGTGCAAGCATCACGGTAACCACCGAGAACTACCACGATGTGACCAACCTGGAATACGTGCGCCAGCTGCGCGACAAGGGGTGCAAACTAATCTTCTATGTAGAATATGTGCCCATCGACGAAACCACCGCCCACCTGGCCTTTACCGACGAGCATATCGCCGACATGGAGCAACGGTTGCAGCTGCTGCGCAATGAGGTGGACGGCATCATCATGCTTTCCTTCCCGGGCGACGAGAAAGCCCTTGGCGGTTGCCTTGCTGCCGGACGTGGTTTCTTCCACATCGGCCCCGACGGCGCTGCCGAGCCCTGCCCCTTCTCGCCCTATTCCGACAGCAACGTTACACAAATCGGCCTCCGCGCTGCCCTCTCCTCCCCCCTATTCCGCCGCATACGCGACGCACGCGCCCTCGGCTGGGAACACACGGGCGGTTGCACACTCTTTGAACACAAAGACGAAGTAGAAGCCATGCTGAACAGCACAACTCAGAACTGACAAAAAGGTGGCACAGCGACATACTCCGCCACCTTGTCAACTCACACTATGAAAGCCGGTTTTACCTTCAAAGCTGGCTTTCAACCACCTTCCAGTCCACTATTTGCCACAGGGCACTGAGGTAGTCGGCTCGACGGTTCTGGTAGTCCAAATAATACGCATGCTCCCACACGTCGAAGGTCAGCAGCGGCACCAATCCATTCATCACGGGGTTATTGGCATTGCCCTCCTGAGTAATCACCAAATGTCCTTCAGCATTGACCGACAACCACACCCAGCCAGAGCCAAACAGGGTGGCACCCTTCTGCTCAAACTCTTTCTTGAAGTTGTCAAACGAGCCGAAATCTTTTGCAATCATTTCCGCCACACGGCCTACAGGCTCATGATTCTGGTGGCCAAACTGCTCAAAGTACATTACATGGTTCAGCACCTGTCCGGCATTGTTGAAAAGTCCGCCCTTGGAGTTGCAAATCACCTCGCTCAAAGGCTTGTTCTCCAACCCGCTGCCAGGCAACAGTTTGTTCAGGTTGTCCACATAGGCTTTCAAATGTTTGCCGTGATGGAAACCCAGGGTATTACCACTAATTACACCCAAATCGTCAGCCCCATAAGGCAGCTGCATCATTTCAAATAGTCCGTTTACGGGGAAAATGTCTCTCATGATAGTATCGTTATTGATTATTATTGCATTATAACGTCAACCTTCGACATTTATTGTATCCCCGCCAACACCAACACCGTATCTTTGACAAAAAAAGTGTATCTTTGCATTATGATTGCTCACCGGACACGACAACTCCTTTTAGCCTATGCGGCTGAATACGAGACCGCCGACTTCCTCAATGGGGACCCCTCTTGGTTCATGCACCAAGTGAATGGGCAGCAGAACCAAGAGTCTATGGCACTATTGGCATCTATCCTCAGTTTTGGCAGCCGTACACAATTTATGCCCAAAATACAATGGTTGTTGGACCGTTCGCAAGGCGATGTGGACTATTGGATTCGTTCCGGCAGTTTTGCCCGCGACCTGCCCTCCTCTTCTCCCCAATGCTTCTACAGGCTATTCACCGTGGAAAGCATGAACCAATTCCTTGAGGCCTACCGGCATCTGCTCCTCCAGCATGGCTCCATGGGCCAATATATAGAACGCAACGCACACACGGGCATCGACGCTTTGTCCGCCATCTGTTCCTTTTTCAGCCAAAACGGCATCAGCGTTGTGGTACCCAAGGACACCCATTCCGCCTGCAAACGTCTCTGTATGTTTCTCCGCTGGATGGTGCGTGACCATTCGCCTGTTGATTTAGGGCTTTGGAGCAACATGATAGACAAACGAACCCTCATCATGCCTCTCGACACCCACGTGTTAAGCCAGGCCATGCGTCTCGGACTCATGTCTTCGCGTTCGGCAACACTCTCCTCGGCCATCCAGCTAACAAATACCGTGGCCGAGATATTCCCCGACGATCCGCTCCTGGCCGATTTTGCACTTTTCGGCTACGGCATCCACCATAGCCACGCATAACTATCTTTGTATGTGTGTCCTGTTCCTCTTTGTATTCAAATGCTTCAACGTTGCCTCCAGCGCCTCCTGATTGTCGGTCAATATCATCAACCTGTCGCCTTCGTGCAGTTGCGTCACTCCCGTGGGTACAAAATAATTGTCGTCCCGTTTCACCATTATCGCCAACGTCTTTTCCGGCATACCCAAATCCATCAGCCTTGACCCTCCCGAGAGCATTATCCGGGTAATCTCTATCTCGGAGGCGGCCGACTTTATCTCTTCCGGAAACTCTATATCGAAGTTATCCATCTTGGGCTTCTGCTCCGGCGGCTCCGACACCCCCAGCCATCGCGCCATCGGCGAGAGAGTCGTTCCCTGCACAATAAGGCTGACAAGCGTACACAGAAACACAATATTGAATATCGTATCGCTGTCGGGTATGCCCGAAGCCTTGCACAGAATGGCAAAGATAATAGGCACCGCTCCCCGCAATCCCACCCACGACACAAACACTTTGTCCCTGAACCCATACTGCCTGAAAAACGCCAAAGAGACAAACACACTGAGGGGTCGAGTCACAAATATCATCACCACACTGATAATCAATCCCGGCACCAACACACTCTTCAATTCAGACGGATTGACCAGCAAACCCAGTATCAGGAACATCGTGAGTTGGCACAGCCATGATATACCCTCGAAAAAACTACGGGTGGACCGTTTGTGTACAAACTTCGAATTGCCAACAATCAGTCCCGCCAAGTAAACCGCCAGATAGCTGTTTCCATGAAGATAGTGGGTTACCGAAAACACAAAGAAACATCCAGTCAGCACCAAGATAGGATAGAACGAGACATTGTCGATATTGATGCGGTTGATGAGGCCCACCATGCACTGCCCCAACACCAATCCAGCCACCGTGCCTATAATAAGCTGCGTAATCAAAACCCCGATAGCAGACCAGTAGTTGGGGCTCCCGCCCTGCAACACAAGCGAAATAAACGTAATGGTCATCACATACGCCATAGGGTCGTTCGAGCCGCTTTCCATCTCCAGTGTTGGACGGAGGTTGTGTTTCAGGTTCAAACCTTTGCTACGCAATATCGAAAATACCGATGCCGAGTCGGTGCTGCTCATAGTCGAAGCCAGCAACATGCATCCTATCACCGTGCCGACCACCCCTCCGCGATTGCCCATTAATAGATACAAGATTAATCCCGTTGTGAGAGCCGTAATCAACACTCCCAAAGTGGCCAACACCACTCCGGGAGCCAGCACAGGCTTTATCTCCTTGTATTTGGTATCCAAACCACCCGAGAACAAGATAGCGCACAGCGAAAGCGTACCTATCATGTTCGCCGCCTTGATATTGTTGAAGTCCAACAGCCGCAGTCCGTCGGTGCCAAACAACATGCCGACCGCCAAAAACAACAAAAGTACAGGCACCCCCAGCCATTTCCCCGCCTTGCTGACCAAGATACTGACAAAGAAAAGCACCGAGACAATCAATAGTAAAAACTCTATTTCCATAATCAACAACTTTTATCGCACAGGACATATTCCCAGCACAATGCATCCAACCCTCCACTTTGTTCTCTTAACGGCAAAGTGCCGTTATTATTGCCCCGTTTATATCCAATAGTTGTTTTTTACATTCTTTCCCCATCCCGATAGTTTTCACAGAATATATTGCCAAAAGACATACAATAAATAATTTGGCTTTACGTTACTTAGGGCATGTTTGTAGGCGAGATTATATCACTCTTTGTGGCCGTCTCATGGACCATCACGGCTCTCTTTGCCGAAGTGGCCTCCAAACGGATGGGCTCGTTGCCACTCAATGTGGTGCGCATGACCATGTCGCTCACCCTCCTGATCATTACTTTATGGCTGGTGATGGGGGTGCCTTATCCCCGCTATGCCGACCAAAGCACATGGCTGTGGCTGCTGCTATCGGGCGTTGTGGGTTACGTTATAGGCGACTACTGCCTGATGCAGGGCTACATATACATCGGCTCCCGTTTCGGGCAACTGTTCATGACCCTCTCCGCACCCACGGCTGCCATCATGGGCCGCATTCTGTTGGGCGAACGGATGAGTTCCTTGGCCATTGTGGGCATGTGTGTAACGCTCACCGGCATAGCGCTATCCATTCTGTCCAAACGCGACGACAATGCCATCGACGATAAAGAAAAGAACAAATCCCAAGGAGTCTCGCTGAAACTAAATCTGCCGCCCCGCGGCGTTTTCTATGCCGCTATGGCAGGCATTTGCCAAGGCGGAGGACTGGTGCTAAGCAAAATAGGACTTGAACATTACGACGCGGCTCTGGCCGCCATAAACATCCCCGACAGCGCTGTCCCCGACGGGGCCATTCTTCCCATGCCGCTCTATATCAGCATCCCCTTTGCCGCCACCATGATTAGGGCATCCATTGGGTTAGTGGGGTTCTTCCTGTTGTTGGTTCTCTTCTCCAAGGACGGTATAGCCAAACTCAAGCATGCAGTCCACGACCGTAAAGCCATGTGGTGCGTGTTCGGGGCCACCATTTTCGGCCCATTCATCGGTGTCAGTGCCTCGCTGCTGGCCACTCAATACACCTCCACCGGCATAGCCCAAACGCTCTTCGCCCTCACCCCCATTCTGATAATAGCTCCCGCGGCTTGGCTTTTCCACCAAAAGGTGACCCTACGCGAGGTGATTGGAGCCATCATCAGCGTTGCGGGCGTCTGCCTGTTCTTTGTGGAGCAAATTAATCCCGTCTAAACAAGCAATTCGCCCCGGGCCACTATCCGGCTGCTTCCGCCAACATATATCTCCCCTCCCACGTCTATCACGGTAGTCACCACACTGGGATGATTCATAACTTCACCCTGCACGAATTTACAATCACTCGGCCTGCCCACAAACCCGTGAATTAGCAGATAATGTGTCAGGGCGGCATTGGCCGTTCCGGTAGCCGACTCCTCGTTCACCCCATAGAGTGGAGCGAAATTGCGTACATGTGCCGTACTGCCATCATCCAGACCCCTGCTGAGCACAAAGGCATGAACCCCCACCACGCCCCATTTGCGGCTGAACTCGCGCAAAGCATCCATATCGGGGGCAAGCCTGTTCAGTTCGTCCAACGTCGCCACAGGGAAGATAATGTCGGGCAAACCCGTCGAGATTATCTCAATGGGCAAATCGGGCATATTGCTGCCCATAATGCTGCACAGTTGCTCCACATCCGTCTGGCTATTGATTACATCCACCCTTCTGGGTGCGGCCATCTGCATCAACACACGCTCGCCCACTTTCACGGTCAGGTCGCCGGCAAGTGTGCGACATCTGCACACACTCCCCCCAGCAACCATTCCTTCCTGGCACAGCACGCCAAAGGTGGCAATAGTGGCATGTCCGCAAAGGTCCACCTCGCCTTCCGGAGTGAAATAACGGAGAGAGAAACTATCGTCCCCCGTCGGCACCACAAATGCCGTTTCCGAATAGCGCAACTCTGCGGCAATATGTTGCATCAACTCATCGCCCGGAAATTGGGAGTCGGGCTCCAACAACACCACTCCCGCAGTGTTTCCGCCAAAGGGCTTATCGGTAAAAGCGTCAACAATAAACAGTCTATTTTTCATCTTTATAACACAATTAAGTTGCAGCGTTACGTCGCCGCAATCCGAAATGCAAAGATACAAACATTCCTCGACATCTCAAAATCCAGACCACAAAATCGACTTATCCCTAATCGGTCATCGGGGTTTATCCTGTCCCAACACGCACTACCGCAAACAAAAGGATGCCGACAGCGTGTGCCGGCATCCTCTTTTTTTTATCTCTTGGTTATTTCTACTGTCTGGGGGTCGTTGCCTCTACCACCAGTTTCTTGGTCAACACGCCGTGAGGCAGATAGATGGCCGCAATATATGTGCCCGAGGCAAGGCCGCTCACATCCAGCACCGCCGTTATGCCGTCTGCCTCCTGCTCCAGCACCGTGCGCCCGTTCAGGTCGTACAACACCACGCGGCTCATCCGGTACGACGACAACACGCTCACCACATCCCTCGCAG
>JAFRXG010000037.1:0-47966 GCA_017441565.1 Bacteroidales bacterium
TCTGGCTCTCGCAGTTCTTAAGGGAGTCGACAGAGATGGCGGGCTTGGTGTTGTTGACGCGGACGTAGACGTTGGAGGTGAAGGGTTTGGCGGGGTCCATGGCGGAGGTCATGTCGCAGCGGAATACCATGTTGTTGGTGAAGTAGTTGACCGGGTCGCCCGGGGTGACCCCCTGGGTGACCATGAAGTCGCTAAGGCGGCAGTGGTAGATGCTGTCGCCAGGGCCTTCGGCGAGGGAGGTCCAGGTGTATGATGCGGGGATGTTTGCCATGCTGCTGATATACTGTCCGTCGACGTTGCACTTGTACCAGGCGTAGTTATCCAGGCCTGTGGGAGCGCGGAGGGTGTCCACCACGCTGGTGGCACCGGCGGGGCATCCAGAAGTCTTGATGTCCATGGCCTGGCAGTCGCCCGCAATATAGCAGTAGCCGTAGTGTGCTCCGCCGTTGCAGTCGCCAATGAACATCTCCACACGCACCTGCTCATAAAGGTAGTCCATCAGGTTGATGGCCACCTTGTTCCAGTCGCGGTAGAAGCCGTTGCCGCCCGTACTGCTGTAGCTGTGCCAGCCGTCGACACCGTTGGTGACACCATAGCTGGTTATACCATAGAAAAGGGTGTCGGATATCTGTTGCCAGTTAGCACCGTTCTGCCTGCATACGCGGATGACAAACGAGGGATTGCCGGTGGCCTGGTGGGTAGGAGCCTGCACCACGATGGCGTAATAGATAAACATCAACGCGTTTTGAATGCGTACATTCATAGTATAGTACAGTGCTTCAGCGTGATAATTAGTCTGGCAGTTACCCAAACGTATAGACTTTACAAAAGTCGGGTCAAAAGAGGATGGGCAATAGGGAAGTGCATAATTCACGCAAGGATCCTTGCCTACTTGAGTACCCGTACCCGGACCCTCGGTGTTGGTCATGATGCGGAACTGGTTACTAGGATTCAAAGTGCTGCCGCAATAGGAGGAAGACCCATTATCGGTAACGTTGGCCAATTGGCTGGCGTTGTATACTTCGCTGGTCATGCTCACTCCTGTGGCTCCGGTCAAGGCATCAGGTGCTTGGGTCAATTTAGTGCCGGTCTGGCCAGAATAATATCCCACATACATGCCGGATTGGGAACCTGACGTAAATGATGCTGGGTTCTTGAGTCCCGGACAGGGTGAAATCTGAGCGATAGCCGTCATGCCCAGCATGAGTAGCAATAAGAAAGGTGCGTATCTTTTCATCGTTCGAACTTTTTTAATTATTTCTATTATATAAGACCGAAAAGAGGTCATTTTGTTGCAATCCTCCCTCATATTAAATCATAAATAATGTTAACACCTCGCACTGGCCTTTCTTCCCCATCATCGGTCTCTCTATAAAAAAGCCAGCAGGTTCTGACTACTGCTGGCCTTGTGTGGGAGTAATTGGGTTCGAACCAATGACCTTCTGCTTGTAAGGCAGACGCTCTGAACCGACTGAGCTATACTCCCTTAAGCGTTTTCTTAAGTAGATATCACTATCCGAAAACTTTTGCAAAGATACGTTTTTTTTACGACATAGGAAACTTTTTTTTCTTACAACGGGAAAAATATAGTAATTTTGCAATCTCAAAGAATAGGTGATATGTTTTCAAATCTATCCAAATGTCTCACATTTTCAGCAGTTTCACTGTTGTGCTTGGCTTCGGTGGGGTGTTCGCAAGAGCGGGTGCCTAGCGGTGTGATGGACGAGTCGACGATGGCTGCTTTTCTGAAAGAAGCCTACCTCTTAGAGGGTTTCTATGCCGTTGAAACGGGTTTCCAATACGACACCCTCCATCCCGAGATAGTGGCTTCCTACGACACTCTTCTGGCCTCGTTTGGCATCACCCGCGACGACTTTGAGCGCAGCGTGGATTGGTATATCCGTCATCCGGAGCTTTATGAGCAGGTGCATGACTCTGTTCTGGCCCGGTTGGACCGTGATTTGGCTGCCGAGAACAATCCTAAGCCCTCTTCGGCTCCTGAGGAGGATTCTGCTACCACCTCAACGCCTAAGAGCAGCACCAAGCCCACCTCAACCGCTATCGAATACTAGTCGGCGGCCTATCTTTTCTTACCGTATTTCTCCCGCAAGCCTTTGAGGTCCTCTTCAGGTATGATGCGGGGACTTTGGTCTTTGCTTGGAAGGTTGGGGACATTGAGCACCAGGTCTACCAGCCACTTCCCTTCGCGTTTCACCAGATTGATAGTGCCATCCTGTTGGGTGGAGGGGGTGCTTTTGTGGAAGTTGACCGTGGCAGTGGTGTCGTCAGTAATGGTGATTTCACCAATGGTGATTTCGGCGGGGATGTTGTTGGCGTATACGCTCGAGTCGGTAAACTCCATCACCCTTTCGAAGAAGGCGAGGGTCACGTCGCAAGTCTGTTGCGTGGAGTATTGGCGGGCCTCGGTGGGACGGTAGTTGCCCATGGCATCGAGGTAGCCCTGGGCGCATTGGCGTATCTGTTCTTTGTCGTTGGCACATGCCGTCAACAGCACGGCGGCACCTGCCAGTATTAGTGTTCTGAGTGGTCTCATGTTGTTGGAAATAGTGAGAGAGTGCCGTTAGGACACTCTCTCAGGTGGAACCATATATTCAAATAATACTAGTTCTTTTTCATTGCCTCAGTAAGACTGGGCTTGTTGGGGCTCAGAGATTTGGGCTTAACGGAATTGCCTTCGCCCTCTTTCAATTCGCCTTTCACTTCTTCAAGGCTCTTCTTTTTGGTCTGAATGGAAACTGAAGAAACCGTATTCTTAGGTTTCTCTTCATTCTTCTTCACGGTGGCTTTCTTTTTGGCGGTGGCTTTCTTTTCCACGGTAGGCTGTTCCACAACGGGCGTGTCGATTACGGGCATGGAGTCGATAATCTCTTCGACCACGATGGTGTCAATGGGCACTATCGTGTCCACCAACTCAGCGGGTGCATTGTTATTGCAGGCAGCTGTCATGCCGCACACTGCCAATGCGAGAGCCGCAATTCTGAAATTCTTTCTCATTGTGGATGGATTAACGGTTAAAAGATGCTTTTTTATTCAACATGCCCTTTGATTCGACAGGGGTGTAGGTCATATTGTTCATCGTTAAAGCGAGAGTGCCAGTGGGGCATTCCTCAGGATATTGAGCGGTACCATTAATCATTGGGCCGCACTCGTAGAAGGTGCACGAGGTAGTCATGCTCATAGTGTAAGTGGTCAGGTCGAGCTGGGTGCAGTTGATGTTGTCCATGCTCATGAACTGGTAGTCAGAATAGTTGTTTCCGCCAAAGGTGTAATAGCGCGCATAGTAGAACTCGGTTCTGTTATCAACGGTTAGGTTGTTGGCGCTGTTACCTGTCATCCATAACGCTAAAAAGGGGAAGTGGACGTCTATGCCACCATCAGCATTGGGTTCGGCTTGGATAGCACACTGGAACAGCCATACACTGCCGTCAGGAAGACAATCTGCACTATACCAACCAGACATGTCAACGGCAGTACCGTTGAATGTGGCGCTGTAAGTGGGCTGAGGCAGGGCCTCGAAGTTGGCGGTGAAGGTGATGTTCTCTTTCACAACATAGGTGTAGGGGTTGTCGGTGATGCTGCCGTTCCAGTTGAGGAATTTGTTGCCCTCGTTGGGAGTGGCGGTGATCACGACGGTGTCGCCTTCGAGGTAAGAGTCACGCTGGGGAGCGATGGTGACGGTACCCATGGTGGCATCGTTGCAGTTCACCTGCACGGTGTACTTGGTGGGCTCTACGGGAGTGTCGGGAGTGTCGGGTTCGTCGGGTGTGCAGCTGACAAGC
Source organism: Bacteroidales bacterium (assembly GCA_017441565.1). GTDB lineage: Bacteria > Bacteroidota > Bacteroidia > Bacteroidales > P3 > Colimorpha. Next base: position 3,801 of record JAFRXG010000037.1, read on the forward strand.
ATCATAGCGCTGACAGCAAACATCATGCTAAGAAATTTAACAGTGTTTTTCATGTTTTGTGTTGATTTTAAATTGTTTATAAATGTATTACTTTATTGATTCTGTTCAATACTTGAGTGCAAAAGTACAACTTTTTTTGTTAATAGAATGCTTTTTTCTCTTTTTTTTGATTTTTTTCGATTTCCTCTCGGCAATAGGGTCTGCTTGGGAGTATCTTATTTCACATCCAGAGTGTCGCGGATGCCGTTGCCGAGGAGTATAAAGGCGAGGACGAGGAGCATGATGGCGAGGCCTGGCAGGAGGGCCAGGTAGGCGCTGTCGAGCAGGATATAGCTGTAGTTCTCCTTGACCATCGTGCCCCATGAGGGCATGGGAGGCTGCACCCCGATGCCGAGGAAGCTCAGACCCGCTTCCAGCAGTATGGCACTGGCGAAATTGGAGGCTGCCACCACGATGACCGCGCCGGTGATGTTGGGCAGTATGTGGCGGAAGATGGTGCGGAACGAGCTGTAGCCTAAGGCACGCGTAGCCTCCACATATTCCTTCTCCTTGATGCTCAGCACCTGGCCGCGCACCACGCGTGCTATGTCCACCCACATCGTCAGGCCGACGGCGATAAACACTTGCCAGAAGCCTTTGCCCAGAGCGAAGGTAATGGCTATGACCAGCAACACGGTGGGGATGGACCACACCACGTTGATGAGCCAGGTGATGAGGTTGTCCACCCATCCTCCGTGGTAGGCGGCCAGCGCACCCAGGGTAATGCCGATAAGCAGGGCTATGAGCAGGGCAATGAAGCCCACCGAGAGGCTCACACGGCTCCCTATCATTATCATGCTCATCACGTCGCGGCCGTAGCCGTCGGTGCCGAGGAAGAAGGTACGGGTTTCCTGTCCCACCACCTGCGACCGTGCCACACGGCGTATGCTCCCCTCGTTGGGGGTGCTGCCGGTGTAGGCCTCGATGTCGAGGCTGTCGCCCACAGGGGTGGTGCTGTAGGTGGGTATGGCGGTGTAGGGGAGGGGCTGGCCGAAGAGCATCTTGTGGACTATGCCGTGGGAGGGCTGGGCAAGCCCGTCGTCCACATAGGTGAACTGGACTTTGCTGAAGGGCTTGAGGGTGGCCAGCTCCAAATACTGCTGGTTGCAGTAGGGGGTGCTGTCGGGGGTGATGAGGTACCCCAGGACGGCCATGAGGCTGAAAAGGCCTATGACCACCAGGCTCACCACCGACAGCGGGTTGCGGCAGAAGCGTTTCCAAGCCATCCCCGAAAGGGAGGTGCCCTGTGTGGGGGCCTCCTTTTTGAGAAAACGCCTATGGCGCGGGAAGAGGATTTCCTGAAGACGCATAATTGAAAAAAATGAAACCCTAGGAAACCCTAGGAAATCCTAGGCTTTCCTAGAAATCTACATCAGCCCTAGTTCCACTTTCACCTCGTCGCTCAGGTTGTTCCAGTCCCATGGTGGGTCGAAGGTGAGTTCCACATCCACGCTTTTGATGCCTTGGATGTAGCCCACCATTTGCTTGACCTCCATGAACATGTACTCGGCCTCCGGGCAGTCGGGGGCTGTCATGGTCATGAGTATTTTCACATTGAACTCGTCGTCGATGTCCACCTTGTATATCAGCCCCAGGTCGTAGATGTTGACCGGTATCTCGGGGTCGTAGATATTCTTCAGGCAGTTGACTATGGCGTCTTGAAGCGTCTCTTTGGTCGGTGCCATGGCTGTAAGGATATAGGGTATTGTTAATTATAGTTGAGAGAAGGCGAGGGCATACATCTTAATCTGCTTCACCATAGAGGTGAGGCCGTTGGAGCGGGTGGGGGAGAGGTGCTCCTTGAGGCCTATCACATCAATGAAATGCAGGTCGGCGGCCAGAATGTCGGCCGGGGTCTGCCCGTCGAGCACACGAATCAGCAGGCTGATGATGCCCTTGGTGATGACGGCGTCGCTGTCGGCCTTGAACCATAGTCGGCCGTCGTGGTGGTCGCAGCTGAGCCACACACGGCTTTGGCAGCCCTTGATGAGGTTGCTCTCGGTTTTGTCTTTCTCGTCGATGACGGGGCAGTCCTTGCCCAGCTCGATGATGTAGGCGTATTTGTCCAACCACTCGTCGTAGCAGGCAAACTCGCTGATGATGGATTCTTCTATTTCTTGAATGGTCATATTCTTTTCTTTTTTTTAGGCGTTTCTAGGCGTTTCTAGGCGTTTCTAGGCATTCCTAGGCGTTCCTAGGCATTCCTAGGTGTTCCTAGGTTTTATTTCGGGGCGGTTCTTATCACATACACGGCTATCAGGCCAAACACTGCCTGTGGCAGCAGCACGGACACGAAGGGGTTGAGGGTGCCAAAAACGGCAAAGACAGTGGACACCTTCATGAACACGATGAAGCCGAACGCCAGCGTGATGCCGATGGCCAGATGCACCCCGATGCCGCCACGCGTCTTGCGGCTCGACACCCCCACCCCTATGAAGGTCATGATGATGATGGCGATGGGGTTGAGCAGCCGTTGGTACATCTCTATCTTGGCAGACACCACGGCCGTCGAGCCCCTCATTTTCTCTTTTCCAATGTGATGGTAGAGGTCGACGGAGTTCATGGTCATGATGTTCGATGCTGAGGAGTTGAAGTCGTCGGGTGTCACGTCCAACTGCCGCAGCGACGAGTTGCGGTCGCGGCTGATATGTTCCTTCCTCCCATTGACGGTGTGATGTATAAAGTCTTCGCAGCTCCATTTCTGCGCCGTGGTGTCGTACACCATGCTCTTGCACGAGATGCGGTCTACCAGATGGTAGTCCTCGTCGTAGACATCGCGGTTGAAATGGCTCACCTTTAGTGTCCTCGCATCGTAGCTTTCGGCATACACCTGTACCCCCTTGCTTAGCTGGAAGTGCATATTGCTGAAGTAGTTGGGGCGGTGGAGGTTGATGTACTGGCTCTCAAACTCATCCAAGGTGCGGTTGTTGACGGGGATAAGGAAGTTGCCGAAGGCCAGCACCACCAGAGCCACCATGATGGCGCCGTAGAGGTAGGGGCGGAGCATGCGGCGGTAGCTGATGCCGCTGCTGAGGATGGCTATAATCTCGGTGTTCCCCGCCATCTTGGAGGTGAAGAAGATGACGCTGATGAAGATGAACAGCGGGCTGTAGAGGTTCACGAAGCCCGGGATGAAGTTGAGGTAGTATTTTAAAACGATTTCCTTGAACGGCGCATGGCTGCCAAGGAAATCGTCTAGTTTTTCCGATACATCGAAGGTGATGACAATGACGATGATGAGCACCATCGCCAGAAGGAACGTCTTCAGGTACTTGGCCAGGATATATTTGTCAAGTTGGTAGACGGACTTCACCCTTATTCGATACCGAAGAGTTTCTGAAACTTGGTGAGGCTTTCAAGTACGTTGGTCTTGACATGGATGAACTCGTCGATGCCGTAGCCCTGATAGGTCTCCACCATCTCTTTGGGGTAACCGGCGAGGACGATGCTCTTCACCTTGCCCTTGAGGCCTTGGCAGGCTGCCTCAGCGATTTCGGCATACTCGTCGTCGCTGGAGCAGAGCACCACGATGTCGGCCTTGGCGGCGAGGGCTGCATCGACGCCCTCTTGGGCAGTCTTGAAGCCGGGGTTGTCGACAATCTCGTAGCCGGCAACGCCGAAGAAGTTGGTGGCGAAGCCGCTGCGGGCCTTGCGCATGGCCAGGTTGCCGTAGGTGAGCAGGAACACCTTGGGACGCTTGCCGCTCCTCTCGGTGGCCAGGCGCAGGTGTTCGAACGACTCGGCACCGCGGTAGAGGCGGAGGGTCTTGAACTCCGGCTCGCACTGGCAGCAGCATTTGCCCTGCCCGTCCGGGTTCTTCTTCACCTTGTCGCCCATCTTCTCCAACAGGTTGGGGTACTGGTTGGTGCCGAGGATGGTGGTGCGGCGGGTGGCAATGTCCATGTCGCGCTGCTGGGCGACGCGGGCCACCTCGTCCTGCACAAAGTTCTCGCGGATGGCCTTGGCCATGCCGCCGTGCGACTCCACTTCAAGGAACAGCTGCCAGGCATACTGGGCGATGCTGTCGGTGAGGTTCTCAATATAATAGCTGCCGCCGGCGGGGTCGACAATCTTGTCCATGTAGCTCTCCTCCTTCAGCAGCAACTGCTGGTTGCGGCCGATGCGGTAGCCGAAGCTGTCGCTCTTCTCGAAGGCCATGTCGAAGGGGTTGGTGGTGATGCTGTCGGCGCCGGCAATAGCGGCACTCATGGTCTCGGTAGTGGTGCGGAGCATGTTGACATAGGGGTCGTAGACCGACTTGTTCCACAGCGAGCTGGTGGCGCTGATGAACACCTGGCGGCAGCAGTCGCAGCCGGGGTTGTACTGCTCCACCACCTTGCTCCACAGCAGGCGGGCGGCGCGTATCTTGGCAATCTCCATGAAGTAGTTGCTGCCCGTGGCGAAGTTGAACACCAGGCGGGGTGCGATGTCGTCGACTGCGAGTCCGAGGTCGGTGAGGTGGGCCATCAGGTCGTTGGCTGCAGCCAGGGTGAACCCCAGCTCCTGCACGATGTTGGAGCCCGCATTGTGGATGTGGCGACCGTTGACGGACAGCACGTGGAATTTGGGCAGGTGCTCTTTGGCGTACAGCACCAGCTCTTTGGCCTCGGCAAAGCACTGCTCCTCACCTCCCTTGAAGGTGCCGTGGAGCAGGGCGCGGCCATAGATGTCGTAGTTGATGCTGCCTTCGACCTTGGCGGGGTCGTAGCCGCCCAGTTTCACCACTTCGACGAAGCGTTTGAGGGTCTCCAGCGCGTTTTTGCCGCAGGTGAAGTTCACCTTGCATGCCTCCGGATGGATGCCCTTGAGCAGACGCTGCATGTCCGCCACGCTCTCGCATTTGCAGGGGCAGAGGCCGATGCTGTTGGCACCACGTTCCAGGGCTTCGAGGGCCAGTGCGTTGGCCTCCTCCAATGAGTCAGCCTCAATGTCCTGGCGGATGTCCCACACATTGTTGTCGGCATGTTTGCCGCGTGTGAACGGGGCCTGGCTGGGGTTGCTGTCGAGGTACTCCAAATGCTCCAAATCTTCGGCACGATAGTAGGGCTTTACCTTAAAACCTTCGATGGTCTTCCATACGAGTTTCTTTTCGTAATCGGCCCCTTTGAGGTCTTTGTTGATAACTTCCTCCCATTTCTCGGTCGGCACCGGCGGGAATTCGCTGAACAATTTGCTGTTTTCCATTATCTTATATTATTTCATTATCAATATTTAAAAAGCAAAGATACAACTTTTTTTTAAAATTGGAGCTTTTTTTGTTGCAGGAGGCTTTTTTTCTTGCCTCCCGCATCGCCCGCATGGCTCTCCCTTTCGGCGGGTCGTGCCCCCACTCAGCCTTCACTCTGCCCCCATACTTTCTTCACCAGTTAACCCGGGCTTTGTCAGCCTTTTCTTTGCCGTTTGTTCGGGGTGTATAAACAAAGCCGGAGTAGTAGCAAAACAAAAACGAAGCAGAGTAGGGCCAATATAGGGTGTCGGCCTAGTCGCAGGGCAGTAGTTGGCAGTGGTCGGGTCCGAGGTAGAGGAGGTAGCCTTTCACGCGGTTGGTGTGGCGGATGGCGGCGATGGCCTGGCGGTATTGCTCCACTTGTTCGCGGTGTTCGGCGTGCGGCTGGCCGCTCTTGAAGTCGACCACCCATATCTCGTCGGGGGTGAAGACGATGCGGTCGGGACGCAGTATTTCGTCATGCCATACGAGGCTGCATTCGTTCAGGCAGGGGTTGGTTTTCAGGAAGAAGGGGGCCACTTCGGGTTGCCGCATCATGTTGTGCAGCGTGTTGCGCAGCAGGGTGGCCTCCTCGTCGTCGAGGGGGTGTCGTTTCAGGAAGGCGGCCAGCACCTCGTCGGCCTCTTCCTGGTGGCGGAGGTGGGCGAGGAGTTCGTGCAGCAGGTTGCCGCGGCGGATGGCGGCTTCGTCGTATTTCCCAAATATGGCGTCGGACTGGTCGGCGATGGTTATGCGGTGGCTCCAGTTGGGGTAGGCAAGGTGGGCGAGGGTGGTGCTGGCGGGTTTGTTTTTGTTGTCGGAGTGGCTGGTTTTCGCGGTGTTCTCGCCTAGACTGTATACGTTTGGTCGGCATTCGGTTACGTCGGAGCGGGTGCCGAGGTGGTCAAGCAGCAGCGAGGCGTAGTCGGTGCCGCCTATGGCTTTGGGTTTGTGGCAGTAGACGAGGAGTTTCGCTTCCGGGCGGGTGAGGGCGACATAGAGTACGTTGATGCGGTCCATGTCGCTTTTGCGGAGCTCGTCGTTGTACTCTTGGTCGAAGAGGGTGTGCTGGTCTTGCGAGGGATGTACAAGGCTGGCGGGCAGTGGGATGCCTTGGCCCGGGGCGATGTGTACCCAGATACTGTCCTGCATGTTGCGTTTGGTGAGGATGGGGTAGAGTATGACGGGTGCTTGGAGGCCTTTGGCCTTGTGGATGGTCATGAGGCGGACGGCGTCGAGGTCGGCGGCGGTGCTGGTGGAAAGGCGGTCTTTTTGTTCGTCGAACCATTGGAGGAATTCGGCCAGGTCGTAGCGATGTTTGGCGGCATATTTGGCCACCACGTTGAGGAAGGTGGCGGTGTAGGCGGTCTCGAATCCGTCGAGGTGGAGCATGCGCAGGGCTTCCTCGCAGCAGTCGTACAGGCCTAGGGAGCGCAGGCGGTCGCATCGCAGCTCCAGACCTTCGGCTTGGAGGACGGTGTCGAGGCTGAAGTGTTTGGGGTGGTTGAGGAATTCGGCAGAGTGGTCGCGGCTGACGAGCCCCATGTTGCGGAGATAGATGAGCACGCGGGCGGCCGCCACGCGGTTGCTGCCGTCGAGGAGGTATTGCAACAGGCTGCGGAGCAGCATGACCACTTGGCTTTGGGTGAGGAGGAAGGACTCGCTGGAGACCACTGGCACCTCGTGGGCGGTGAGGAAGGAGGAGATGTCGGCCAGGGTGCGGTTGTCGCGTGCCAGGAGGGTGCAGTCGCGGTAGGAGTAGCCTTTGGTGCCGACGAGGCTGCGGATGTCGTCGAGCATCTCCTGGTAAAGGGGTTCGGTACCTTCGTCGGGGTTCCAGAAGCCCACTTGCACGTAGCCGTCGGGGTTCACGGGTGTTTGCGCCAGGTCGGGCTGCTCATCGTGGCCGAGGTAGATGGATTTGAGTTCCTCGTTGTCGTCGAAACGGTTGCGGATGGCCCATTCGAAGAATTGGTTGTTGAACTCCACGATGGTGCGCGCGGTGCGGTAGTTTTTCTCAAGGCGGGTGGGGTGTCCGATTTCGGGATTTTCGAGTATCCTGCCATGCAGCGGGTTGTCTACATGGGGGAGGGCGACGAATTGCCCCACGTCGCCTTGGCGGAAGCGGTAGATGGCCTGCTTGCCGTCGCCAACCACCAGGGAGGTATGGCCGGAGGCGACCCCGTTTTCGACTAGGGGCACGAGGTTCTGCCACTGCATCCGCGAGGTGTCTTGGAATTCGTCGATGAGGTAGTTCCAGTAGCGGTTGCCCAGCCGTTCGTAGATGAAGGGGGCGGGTTCGTTCTGCACCACGTGGGCGATTCGTTTGTTAAAATCCGAGATGTGGACGATTTCGTTTTCCTGGGCGTAGGAGTCCACCAGTTCGCCCATCTTGTTGAGAAGGGCCAGCGCGTATATATTCTTTAATAGTAGTCGGCGGGTGTTGTATAGGATGCCTTCGGTGTCGCACAGCTGGCGGTAGCTGTGGAAGAGTTCCTGCAGACGTGGTTTGACGGCTTCGAGGCTGCTGCGGACGGCCGGGGAGCATTTGGAGCTGCCCAGTTTGTCGCCTTCGAGGTAGGCGAGCACCCAGCTGTTGGGTTCGGGGAGGAGCCCGTTGGCCAGTTTTTTGAAGAAAGAGCCCGCGCCGTTGCTGCCATGGAAGAAGTCTTCGGCGCTGAGTCCCGCCTCGGAGTAGGTGCTGACGCCGTCGTTACCAATCTTTGCCATTTGGCGTTCGTAGTTGCGGTTGTCGGCAATCATCTGGTGCTGAATGCTGCGGAACTGGGCGGTGCCGATATTCTGTAGGCTTTGCAGGTATTCGGGGGTCTGCTCTTTGAAGAGTTCTTCGGCCAGCGAGGCCAGTTCGCGTTCAATCATATAGCTTTTGCCGTCGGACATGCGGCTTTCGGCAAACTCGCAGAGCATTTCGGTCATCTCCTCCTGGCCTTCGGTGCCGGCAAGGGCCATCAGTTCGTCCACGGCGTTCTGAATGAGGTCGCTGTTGTCGATGTAGACATCGAAGTTGAGCGGCAGGTCGAGGTCGTGTGCGAAGGTGCGGACGATGCGGTGCATGAAGCTGTCGATGGTGCAGACGGAGAGGTCGGAGTAGTTGTGTAGAATGGCGGAGCGGACGGTGGAGGCGTAGTGGCGGAGGGTGCTGTCGTCTAACTGTAGTTGGGCGGCAAGGTCGTTGCCCATAGAATCATCGATGCCGGATTCGGCTATAAGGTCTAAAACCTTCAAGATGCGTTCCTTCATCTCGTTGGCGGCCTTGTTGGTGAAGGTGATGGCGAGGATGTGGGTGAAACGTTGTGCCAGCTGGTTCTCCGGGGCGGAGAAGGCGAGCAAGAGATACTGGCGGACAAGGGTATAGGTCTTGCCCGACCCTGCCGAAGCGCGGCATATTATAAAACGGCTGCTATCCATAACAATTTGCAAAGGTACGAAAAAAAAGTAATACAATAGAAATATTTCGTCGAGAAGAGCGTTATGGAATAAGGCTTGGAGAGGGTTGGCAGAGGCCTCAAAAGATGTGTTAAAAAACGTTTTTTTTACAGAGGAATGTTGATAATTCAGGAAAAAGATGTAATTTAGCGGTTGAAAAAGGATGGCAAAAAACGTCCAAAAAAGTAAATAACATTTTAAATAACAATAATATGGAAGCAAAGAAATCCCCCAAGGCAGACCTCGAAAAACGGAGAGGACTGTTTCTTGAAATCGGTTTGGTGGTGATTTTGGCTGCCGCTCTCGTCGCCTTCAATGTACGTTCGTATGAAAAGGAGGTCAAGGAGGTGAACCTGCGTTCAGCAGATATGGAGATTGACGCCGACATCATCCAGACAGACCAACCTGACGAACCACCACCACCACCAGAAGAACCTGAGCAGGTTGTTACCGACCTGACGGTTGTTGAGAACGACGCCGAGCTGACCAACGAAGTCGGTATCATCAATGCCGAGGATAACGCCAACAAGGCTCAGGAAGAATTCACCCATGTGGTAGTGGAAGAAGAGGACGTGGTGGAGGAAGAAGAGGTCTTTCTGGTTGTTGAAGAAGACCCCGAATTCCCCGGAGGCCTCGGCGCATTGTCGCAGTTCATTGCCGACAACATCAAGTATCCCCAGCTGGCTAAGGAAAACAACATCACCGGAAAGGTGTTCGTCTCCTTCGTTGTTGAAAAGGACGGCAGCGTGGGACAGGTGAAGGTTCTTCGTGACATCGGCGGCGGATGCGGTGCAGAAGCTGTGCGCGTGGTAAAGACCATGCCGAAATGGAAACCCGGCAAGCAGCGCGGCAAACCTGTCCGTACCCAGTTCAACCTTCCGGTCAACTTTGAACTGAACTAATTGGGTGGTTCTGCCAAGAGTCACTCACTGACACTAAGGGCTGCCTGTTGCAAAATTGGCAGCCCTTGTTCTTTGATTTAATCATCTGGGCTATTCTAGGCTATTCTAGGTAGGCCTAGGATAGACTAGGAAATAAAAAGCTATTCTATGCTGGCTGTTAACAACCTTTCGGTGCAGTTCACGGGCACCAACCTTTTCGATAATGTGACGTTCAACATCGGGGACCACGACCGCATAGGCCTGGTTGGAAAGAATGGTGCGGGGAAGTCGACCCTGCTGAAGATTCTTTGCGGCTGGCAGGAGCCGGAGGGCGGCAACCTGGTGATTGCGTCGGGGCAGGAGGTGGGCTATCTGCCACAGGAGATGATTCCCGACAGCAGACGAACCATCCTCGACGAGGCCCTGACGGCCTTTAGCCGCATTGACGAGCTGTTGGAGCTGCAGCAAAAGCTTACCGATGAGATAGCCGAGCGTACCGATTACGATTCAGCCGAATACACCCGCCTGCTCAACAGGCATAACGAGGTGACGGAGCATGTGACCCTTTTGGGTGCCGACAGCCGACAGGAGAAGACCGAGAAGGTGCTGCTGGGTTTGGGTTTCAAACATAGCGATTTCGGCCGCCCCTTGACAGAGTTCAGCGGCGGGTGGCAGATGCGCGTGGAATTGGCCAAGCTGCTGCTCAAACAGCCCGACTTCCTGCTGCTGGACGAGCCAACGAACCACCTCGACATCGAATCCATCCAGTGGCTGGAGAGCTTCCTTCAAAATTATCCGGGAGCCGTGGTGCTGGTGTCGCACGACCGCACGTTCCTGGACAATATCACCAAGCGTACCATCGAAATCACCGCCGGGCGCATCTACGATTATAAGTGCCCTTACTCGGAATATGTGGTTCAGATGCAGGAGCGGCGCGCCTCGCAGATGGCCCAACTCACCGCCCAGCAGCGGCAGGTGGCACAGATTGAAGCCTTCATCGAGCGCTTTAGATACAAGGCCACCAAGGCCAAGCAGGTGCAGTCGCGCCTGAAGATGCTCGACCGCATGGAGGCAATACAGGTTGACGAGGTGAGTACCGAGAGTATCCACTTCCGTTTCCAGCCTGCGCCCCACAGCGGCAAGATTGTGGTGGAGGCACAGCACTTGGGCAAAGCGTATGACGGCCTTCAGGTGTTCGACGGGGTTGATTTCCTGCTCACTTCGGGCAAGAAGGTAGCCTTTGTGGGCAAGAACGGCGAAGGGAAGAGCACCATGGCCAAGATTATCGTGGGCGAGATTACCGACTACACTGGCTCGTTCAAGTTGGGTGCCAACGTTCAGGTGGGGTACTATGCCCAGAATCAGGCCGCCATGCTGGACGGAGAGAAAACGGTGTTCCAGACTATCGACGACATCGCCACAGGCGACATTAGACCCAAAATCCGCAATATCTTGGGCAGTTTCCTGTTCGACAGTGAGGACTGTGAGAAAAAAGTGAAGGTGCTTTCGGGCGGCGAGAAAGCGCGGCTGGCATTGGCCAAGCTGCTGCTCACTCCGTCTAACCTGCTGGTGCTCGACGAGCCTACGAACCATTTGGATATGGACTCCAAGGACATCCTCAAGAATGCGCTGCTGCAATATACAGGGACTCTCGTGGTGGTGTCGCATGACCGTGATTTTCTGCAAGGGCTGACGGATGAGCTGTATGAGTTCCGCGATGGCGCGGTGCATGAGTTCAGGGGTGATATCTTCGAGTTTCTAGAAAGCCGCAGTGCCAGTTTGCAAGCAACTGTAGTGGCCACTCAGTCCCATGAGACAGAGGTGAAAACGCAGGGCCGTCTGTCGTATGAGCAGAGCAAAGACCGTGAGCGCGAATTGCGCAAGCTGCGCAATGCCGTGGAGAAGGTGGAGAAAGAAATTTCGGATTTGGAGGAGCAGATAGCAGCCAAAGAGGCGCAGCTGGCATCAGGGACGGCCCAAGATGCCGACTTCTATTCCCAATACCAGTCGCTCAAAGACCGACTGGACGAACGCATGGAGGCCTGGGAAAATGCCACCATAGCGTTGGAAGAGTTTCAGAACTGATTAATTAATTAGACTTCGGCAGACGGTTGGCTAGCAGCCATGCCCGCAGCGTAGCCGGTGGAGAAGGCTATCTGTAGATTGTAGCCTCCGGTGTCGGCATCGAGGTTTAGCACTTCACCTGCGAAGTAGAGGCCTGGTACGAGTTTCGACTCCATGGTCTTGGGGTTAATCTCCGTGGTTTCTACGCCTCCTTGAGTGACGACGGCGGTGTTGTAGTCGCCGGTGCCGTCGAGTGTGAACTCCACATTTTTCAGGAAGGCGAGCAGCCTTTTCCGTTCGGCAGCATTGATTTGGTGAAGCCTCTTATAGTATTCGATGTGCAGGCGATCGAGTGCCAGCGGTATTAGTTCGGCAGGAAGCCACAGGCGCAGGGCGTCGTGGAAGAGCCGTTTGCCGTTGGCGTTGAGGTCGTCGGTCAGGCGTCGGTCCAAGGTGTCGGCGGGCACGGCGGGCTTAAGGTCGATATGGGCAATGAGTTTTTCGCCTTCGTTGAGAATGCGGCTGACCTGTCTGCTGGCGGAAAGGACGATGGGACCGTCGAGGCCTTTCTGGGTGAAGGTCATCTCACCGAATGCGTCGAAGAGTTTTTTGCCGTCGAGGCGGGTGATGGAGAGTCCCACATTCTTGAGGACAAAGCCCACCAAGTCCGGGGGGATGGGGTCGGACGTGGAGAGGGAGACTAGTGAGGGCACCTGAGGAATGACAGTATGGCCGGCCTCTTGTGCCAGACGATAGCCGATGCCGGTAGAGCCGGTGGTGGGGTAGGAGAGGCCGCCGGTGGCGATGATGAGGGCGTCGCCCCGCACGGTGGTCCCGTCCTGTAGGCGTACCCCGTGGCGGTCGTCGGTGAGCGACTTGACGGCGCAGTTTTTGCGTATCTCCACATTCTTCCGTTGTTCCAAGTCGGTGATGAGGGCAAGGAAGATGTCGAGCGATTTGCCACTTTTGGGGTAGATGCGACAGCCTCGTTCCTCGACAAGGGGTACGTTGTGCTGCTCGAAGAAGTCCATCAGCTGGGTGTTGAAGAACAGGGCAAAGCAGTTGCGTAGCCATCGGCCATCGGGGCCGATATGGGTGAGGAATTCTTTGAGAGGTGTTGTGTTGGTGAGGTTGCAGCGGCCTTTGCCGGTGATGCGCAGTTTGCGGCCGGGCTGGTCCATTTTTTCCAACAGTACCACTTCGGCTCCCTGCTGGGCGGCCACTACGGCGGCCATCATACCGGCAGCACCAGCTCCGACGATTACAATGCGAGCCATCAGGTTTTGGAGAGATAGAAAATGTCGGCAGGATGGACACAAAGCACCGGCAGCTGCGAGCTGTGTACGATTTGCTGGGCGTTTGTGCCGAGGAATAGTTGTGAGAGGAGGCGGTCCTGTTCGGTGTTGATTACCACGAGGTCGGCCTTGATGCTTTCGGCGTAGGAGAGTACGGTGTCGCTATAGTTGCTGTAGTGCTTGACCACAGATTTGAACTTGACGCCCTCGGTTCCGAGGAATTCGGCGGTTTGCACCATGTAGGCGCGCAGCTGTGGGGCTTGATCGGGGGAGTCCATGAGACCGAGAATGTGTACCTCGGCACCGAACAGTCTGGCCAAGGCGGCAGCAGGTGGCACTTTCTGACGAGAATTGATGTTCACACGGATGGGGACGACGATGCGTTCGAGGGCTTTGTGGAAGTCGTATCCCTGACGGACGGTAAGTACCGGTACCGGGGCTTCCTGTACGATGCGGACGGCGGTGCTGCCCATCCAGTATTTTTCAAAGCCAGAGGCGCCGTTGGTGCCGATGACGATGAGGGGCGCGTTCTCATGGCGTGCCTGGCGGGAGATGACAGCACCCACTTTGCCAGAACAGATTTCCCAACGGATTTTGTTGCCGTGCAGCTTGGGCTCATGTTCCTCGCACAGCATCTTCAGCTTCTCGGAGGCAAGGTGGGTCATGATGGTGAGCTGCTCCTCGTCCATCAGCAGTTTTTCCCGTTTGACCCAGAGTAGCTTGATGTCACATTCTAGTTTGTTCGCGATATCCACAGCCAGTTCCAAGGCTACATAGGAGCCTTTGGAGAAGTCAGTGCCAACAATTATCGATCTCATTTTATGGCTATTTATTATAATTTCTATCATTAGATAACGAAAAGAAGAGTTTTTTAGTATGAATGATACAATAAAAAAACGATATGTGCCGTTTTTTTTGTACTTTTGCAATTCCAAAGAAGCGAAGAATGAATAGTAATTTAGATGCTACAGGCCGTGGTCAGACACAACAGGAACGCGAGGTGGAGCGTGCGTTGCGTCCCAAAGGATTCGACAGTTTTGCGGGTCAGCAGAATGTGTTGGACAACCTTCGCGTGTTTGTCGGGGCGGCCAAACAACGTGGCGAGCCGCTAGACCATGTGCTCCTTCACGGGCCTCCTGGATTGGGCAAGACCACCCTCTCGTATATTATTGCCAACGAGCTGGGGGTGAATATTAAGATGACCTCTGGGCCGGTGTTGGACAAGCCGGGGGACTTGGCGGGTATGCTCACCTCGCTAGAGGCCAACGATGTCCTTTTTATTGATGAGATACACCGTCTTTCGCCGGTTGTGGAGGAGTATCTCTATTCCGCTATGGAAGATTATAAGATAGACATCCTCATCGAGTCGGGACCCGCAGCACGGAGTGTGCAGATCAAGCTCAAACCTTTCACCCTGATAGGTGCGACCACCCGGTCGGGTATGCTGACTGCCCCCCTCCGAGCCCGTTTTGGTATCAACTGCCGGCTGCAGTATTACGATGCGGAAACCCTTACCCGCATCGTCAACCGTTCGGCCAGTCTGCTGCAGGTGAAGATTACTTCCGAATCGGCATTCGAAATAGCACGCCGCAGCCGTGGCACACCTCGAATAGCCAACCTGTTGTTGCGGCGCGTGCGTGATTTTGCACAGGTGAAAGGCGACGGTACCATCACCCTAGACATTGCCCGCTATGCGTTGAAGGCACTCAATGTCGACAGCAATGGGCTTGACGAGATGGATATGCGCATACTGGGCACCATTATCGACAAGTTCCGCGGCGGACCTGTGGGCATCAACACTATTGCCACCTCGGTGGGTGAGGATGCCGGGACAGTGGAAGAGGTTTACGAGCCTTACCTTATCCAGGAGGGTTACCTCCAGCGTACTCCTCGTGGGCGCGAGGCAACACCGTTGGCCTATCAGCTTATGGGCAAACAGAAGCTGGGCGACCAGCCAGAACTTTTTTAGCCGTAGGCAGTTGAGGAAAAGAAGCATTTGTATTATTGCCAAACAAATAAATCAAGTATGAGAACACTGATTGAGAATATCAAATCCCTGCTACAGGTGGAGAAGACCCCGCGGCAGAAAGTGTGTGGTGCCGACATGGCTCACATTGACCATATAGAGAACGCTTATTTGATTGTCGAGGACGACAAGATTGCGGCCTTTGGCCCCATGGAGGAGCTGAAAGAACAGACTTTCGACAAGGTGGTTGATGCCACCGGGCGGATGGTTTTGCCCTCCTTCTGCGACTCGCATACCCATCTGGTGTATGCCGGAAGCCGTGAGATTGAGTATATTGATAAGATTCGCGGCCTATCGTACGATGAGATTGCCAAGCGGGGCGGCGGTATTCTGAATAGCGCCAAGCGAGTGCAGGAGGCTTCGGAACAGCAGCTCTACGATGATGCCATGGCCCGTCTGGACACCATTATCCGCTATGGCACGGGTGCTGTGGAAATCAAGTCGGGCTACGGCATGACTCCCGAAGCCGAGTTGAAGATGCTGCGCGTTATCCGTCGGTTGCGTGAGACTTCGCCCCTCACCATCAAGTCCACTCTTTTGGGTGCTCACGGCATCCCGATGGAATACCGTGGCCGACAAGAGAAGTTTGTAGACCTGGTTATCGAACGCATGATTCCACAGGCGGCAGCCGAAGGACTGGCAGACTATATCGACGTCTTCTGCGACGCGGGCTTCTTCACGGTGGAGGATACCGAGCGGATGCTTGAGGCAGGTGCGAAATACGGCATGCGGCCCAAGATACATGCCAACGAGATGGCATGCAGCGGAGGCATCCAGTGTGCTGTGAAATATAACGCACTGAGTTGCGACCATCTGGAATATACAGGCGATGACGAGATTGCTTGTCTCCTAGGCTCCGAAACCATGCCCACAGTCCTGCCTGGGGCAGCCTTTTTCCTCAATATGCAGCATGCCCCTGTCCGCAAGATGATGGAGGCAGGGTTGCCTGTGGCTATGGCATCGGACTTCAACCCCGGCTCCTCGCCCTCGGGCAATATGCAGCTGGTGCTCTCCTTTGCTTGTGTCAATTACCGTATGCTGCCCGAAGAGGCTATCAACGCAACGACCATCAATAGTGGCTACGCTATGGGTGTCAGCGATATACTGGGCTCCATCGCCATCGGAAAGAAGGCCAATTTCTACCTCACTACGCCCATCCCCACTTATGAGTATCTGCCCTACGCATACGGCGAGAACAAGGTGTGGAAGAGCTTCCTCAACGGCAAAGAATACTAGCCATCCTTCCCCTTCCATAGGGATGATTAACAAACCCAGCATAATGATCACAGTAGAAAGACTCAACAAATCGTATGGCACACTACAAGTGCTGAAAGATATTAGCCTCACCATAGAAAAGGGCGAGATTGTGAGCGTCGTGGGGGCATCGGGTGCAGGAAAGACCACGCTTCTCCAGCTGCTGGGTACCCTTGACCGACCTGACAGTGGCCGCATTCTTTATGACAGCTCCGAGGGCGAGGGACGGCCGGTCACCCAGGTGGATGTGACACGGCTCGATGAGAAAGGAATGGCGCGTTTCCGCAATCGCCATATCGGCTTTGTCTTCCAGTTCCACAACCTCCTGCCCGAATTTACCGCCCTTGAGAATGTCTGCATGCCTGCCCTCATCGCGGGGCGGAGCATGGAAGAAGCCACCGAGGAGGCCATGCAGCTGCTCAGGTTTCTCAATGTCGAAGGACGAGCGGCG
This sequence comes from Bacteroidales bacterium, assembly GCA_017441565.1. Classification (GTDB taxonomy): domain Bacteria; phylum Bacteroidota; class Bacteroidia; order Bacteroidales; family P3; genus Colimorpha. Next base: position 20,464 of record JAFRXG010000037.1, read on the forward strand.
CACAAGCCGGCACAGCTGTCGGGAGGCGAGCAACAGCGGTTTGCCGTTGCCAGGGCTTTGATAAACAGGCCTGCCGTCGTCCTGGCTGACGAGCCGTCGGGCAATCTCGACACCCGGCATGCCGAAGAACTGCACGACCTTTTCTTCCAGCTCCGCGACCAGTACATGCAGACGTTCGTCATCGTTACCCACAACACGGCTTTGGCACAGAAGTCCGACCGGCAAATCATGCTGCAGGACGGCATGATTGTATAGGCGTGCGCCATAAGATTAAAAGAAGATACTCCACACACTAATATCACCCAGTTATGATACAGCAAAGCAGAAATTCCAAACCTCAGGACCCCAAGCCCGAACCCAAGTCGGTCATTTACGGTCTCCGCCCTGTGATTGAAGCCATTGAAGGTGATGTGCAGATAGATAAAGTGCTGCTACAGAATGGTCTCACCGGCTCATTGGCGGGTAACCTCAAGGGTCTTATACGAGACAAGGGCATTCCTTTCCAGTTTGTTCCAGTAGAGAAGTTGAACCGCATGGCGCGAGGTAACCACCAGGGAGTGGCGGCATTGATAGCCCCTATCAAATTTCACCAGTCGATGGATTTGATACCAAGACTGGCAGAGCAGAAAGAGGCACCTTTCATCTTACTGCTCGACCATGTGACGGACGTGCGGAATTTTGGTGCTATAGTGCGCACTGCCGAGTGTGCAGGTGTGGATGCCGTCGTCGTTCCAGAACATGGCAGCGCACAAGTGGGCGACGATGCGGTCAAGACCTCTTCGGGGGCACTGTTGCGCGTTCCCATTTGTCGCGACGGCAATCTGAAGACGACCATTAATCTGGCGCGGCAATGTGGGTTGCAGGTTGTGGCAGCCACCGAGAAGGGAGCCACCGACTATCTTGAAGTCGATTTCCACCGTCCCACCTTGCTGATTATGGGTGCAGAAGAGACCGGCATCAGCCCTGAGTTGCTCAAGATGGCCGACGTGCGGGCCAAACTGCCGATATTAGGGCAGATACAATCGCTCAATGTCAGTGTGGCCGCTGCCGTTTTTATGTACGAGGCCTTGCGCCAGCGAAGATAACAGTTACTAAAGTTTGACAAGTCGGTTTTCTTCAAAAGTGATATGATTGGTTTTTACAAATGACTGTTCCTTAGCATTATTTGCAGCAAAAAGTTAGGGGGTAACCAACATAAGTATTGGTTTCTGCCATCGTGTCCCACTTTGTGCCGCCTTTTTATTTCTAAAAGTGGCACCCTGTTTTTGTCTGTTTCGATATAATTGTGTCAGATGGGCGACAGGTCCCACTTCAATCACACGCCATGCCTTCGTCATGCCTTCGCTTTTCAGAGGCGGAGGAAGAACCAAAGAAAGCACCGAGTACAACCCTACCACCGCTAAACAACCTGACTAAGCATCTGGGAAAGAAAAACAAAAGCGTATGGCTAAAATCGGCTGGTAGGCTTGAGAATACATGCCTGATTTCACTTGTCAAACGTTAGGAAATGACGCTACACGTTGTTCTTTCTTTGCGAGGACGAACCTTAAGGGGGAAACGCACCAATGTTGCAGCAGGTGCCGTCGCCGAACTTCTGTAAGCACGTGCAAACAGGTGTCCTGCATGGATTGTCATAGAGTGTGCGAGCGGAAGGGGTGTCCTTGGATCGACACAGAGTCAAAGATGCTTCAATTGCCATTACAAGACGCTAGCGTGTATCATAAAAAATCATAAAAATAGGCCTTCGGGGGTGACGGTTCTAGCATTTTTGAGAGTATATATTGTGATGATGTTGAGCTAGTCGAGGCTGGCCCAACGCGAAAAGGTCATAAGGAAAAAAGAAGCACTATTTATAACTATAAAAATAAAAATTGTTGATGATTCATTTTTTCTTCGTATATTTGTACGCTCAAAAAGTCTCCAATTTTACGCTGTAAAATGGTTGCTTTTTGTGTGTAATATATTGTAAATAAATAAGTAATATAGTAATACAAATGAAAAAAAGATTCTTGCTTTTCGGGCTGATTTTTGCTATGATGGCATTATCTTCCCATGCTCAAATCTACGAAATGTATTCCCAAGATTTTGAGACAGACACGGGCCTTAATTATACTGTGTCGAGTACGGCGTGTGCGCCACAAACCTCTCTACATTCGGGTGGTGCACGGGCTATGAAAATGCTTCATACCAATAATACCCAGTTGGTATTGACGCTTGACACGATAGATTTTTCTACGCCCTTGAACTTGAATTTCTATAAGTTAGAGTTTTCTCATATTGCTTGGGTCCGTCCTCTGATGTGTGTCTCACGTCAGGAGGTGTGTATGATTGAGGCCAAACGTCCCGACCAGTCGACGTGGATTCGGCTCAACGCCTCCCACTACGATCTTTCTGAAGGCGGTGACATTTCCTTTGGGTCTCTTTCGTCTTTCAGTATAGAGTCTTATCAAGAATGGCTTATGGGTGGCTCCGCACCCAACAACACGATGTGGATGCACGAGCGATTCAATTTAGACCAGTTCTTCTACACGGCTGGTGATCCTGAGAATAGGAAACTGATTATTCGCTTTATTTTGAGTGCCAGAAATGGAGCCGCTGGCATCGACGCATGGTATCTTGATGACATCAAAGTGTCTGCCTCTAGTCAGCAGATGGTGACCCCCTCCATCAGCATGATTTCCTTCCCAGACCATCTGAATTATCCTAGTAGCCGTGGTGCCAAGGTTGCCGCTGACGTGACCACCTCTGTCATCCAAGGTATAAACGATGACTCGGTTTATGTTGTCTACCGTGTGGGTAACAACCCAACCGAGTTTAGGGCACCCATGGTGCGGCAGGGAACGACTAGCCGTTATGTGGGTCGCATCCCTTTCTATGGATATGACACCTTGATGCACTATCATGTTGTTGCTAAGGATGGCACGGTGAACTTCAATACCGTCAATTATCCAAGGGCATCAGATGCATGGGTTACTTATCGGTGTGTGCGTGGTAAGACGCATTCAGCAACCCCGCCAGGAAACCAGACAAACGTATTGGAATTTCCCTTCCCCCCTTACGCGGACGGTCGTTCAGAGTTCGTATATGACAGTGCTACAATGGCGGGGTTGGGTTATGGCCCAGGATACATCACCGATTTAAGATTCATCCTTGCCACGTCAAATGTGACCCAGGTGAGGCCGAGGGTGCAGTTTCGAATGGCAAACTACTTCACGAATGACTATATCCATACATCCTCCGATATGGCTTTTACCGCTGTTGCAATGCAAATTCCATTCGATACGGCACTTGTGTTTCCACAGGCAGCACCCAACTCCATCTTTGAGGTTCACCTACAGGACACTTTCTTCTATTCGGGTTCCGACTTGGTGGTGCAGGTCTTTTACGACGGTACGACCAACCCGGCGGCCCGTCTTGCCAAGCACATACCGGCGCTCAGTAACAAGATGTCAATATACACCACCGTTGGCGATGCTGCGAGTTCTTTCCACCCGTTTACTTCTGATATTGATCAATTTTCAACTGGCGTAACTGCCAATACCCGCCCTTGGGTGACTTTCATTGCGACAAAAAATTTGCCTTTGATATACGACTGCGGCATTAGTGCGATGGCATATCCTAGTTACGACACTCCTTGCAATGCGGGCAACGATTCCGTGGTGGTGTGGCTGAAGAACTTTGGCGTGAGTGCCATGGATTCTGTCCGCATCTGGTATCGTGTTGACAACCAGCCCCCTGTTTTCTTCGACTGGACAGGGAATCTCAACGGTGGCGACAGTGTCCGTGTGTTGCTCAACAGCAGCCAACCCTTCACGGTGGGTTACCATACCATCCGTGCATGGGTGGACGACACCATCAGGGTCGGCAGTCTCCGCTTCAGAGACCACGAGCCATATAATGACACGGTGTTCACTCCTTTCTCATCGTGTGAGGGCCCCTACAGTGGTACCCGTATCGTGGGCACTGGCTCTAGTGCCCATTTCAGCTCTTTGGAGAACTGCTTGTATGTGCTGAGCCGTTGCGGTATCGATGGACCGCTCACTATCAAGCTGCCCGCTGGAGTGTACGATGTGACCAAGTTCCCATTCATCCCAGGTACGTCAGAGACCAACTATGTTACTTTCGAACCGGCCACGGCCACAGCCCAGGTCACCTTCCGCCGTTCACGCAACGGAGTAAATGTCATCGTGCCAGCGTTGGTCGACCTCACCGAGGCCCGCAGCATCCACTTCAACAACATTACTTTCAGCAATGGACGTTACGTTGACAATCGTTGTTCCGTACTAGCCCAGTTGGGCAGCGGAAGTTCCAATTGCCAGTTCATCAACTGTAACTTCGTCGACAGCAACGCCATCGTTTTCGCTGCTCAGTCATTGATTAATACGGGTGATGCAGACTCTTTGTTGGTGACCAACTGCTATTTCTACGGAGGTACAATAGGTGTTGACATCACAGGCGCGGCACCCGATGTCCGTTCGGTGGGCAATACCGTGCAGTTTAGCGACTTTGTCAATCAGGTGAACACGGCAGTCCGTATGGTGAACCAGTCAATGGCCACCATCGACAGCATCTTTGCCAACGATGTGCTGACTAACTCCAGCTACATCATTTTGGCTCAGTACTGCTACGACGGCACCCGTATCACCCGTAACAGAGTCTATTCGTCGAAGGGCACATGCTGTATCGGTGTCTCCGACATGCATGGCACTGCCACCAACTACTGCATCGTGGCCAACAATATGTTGGTGTCGGTGGATGATGGCTCCAGCAACATGCTCACCACCCCGCTTAACATCATTAAGGGTTCGTATATCAAGACCGTGTTCAACTCAGTCCGCATGAACGCGCCCACCCGTGTCAATGTGGCAGCAGCCACCCTCGGCGGCGATGTGATTAGCAACTGCTATTTCCAGAACAACGTCATCGCCACCTTCGACACCTCCAACTACGCCTTCTCCTTCATTCCGGGCGACAATACTGCCACCCTGCATGTCGACCACAACTGCTACTATTCGGTAAGTGGTGTGTTGAACAAACTCAGCGGTACAAACTACAACAACCTCAACACTTGGCGTTTGGCCGTGCCTGTTGATGTGGGTTCCGTCACAGGCAACCCCAACTATACCAATAGCTCTATTGCACGTGTCGACCTTCGTTCCTTCAATGCCTTGCTGCGTAATGTGGGCACCCCTGTGCCAGAAGTGACCATCGACCTCTTCGGTTCTCCCCGTTCCGTCACGGCCCCCAGCTTGGGAGCTTATGAGGTCGTGCCTCTCTCCATCGACTTCCGCCCCTATGAGTTTGTCACTCCTCTCGAGGACTACTGCGGTGCTCCTGCCAGCATCCCCGTGGAGGTGGCCATCTACAATACTGGCAACGGCACATACACCTACAGCTCTTCCTCCCCCATCACGGTATATTATAGTATTGACAATGGTCCCGTCCAGTCGTTCCAAGTGACCCGCAACGTCGGTCCTAACGACACCATCCACTTCCTCTCTACCCGCACCATGTCGCTGCCCAGCGGCACTGGCAATACCGACCGCACCTACAACATCAGATGGTGGGTGAAGTGCAGTCTCGACCCCGACGACCTGAACGACACTATGGTTTGGACAGTGCTCTCCCGCTATGCGGCTCCGGCTCCTTCTGTCATCAATCAGAATGTTCCTTATAACACGGTGGCCACCATAACCCCCACTGGCGGCATCAACCTCTGGCCCGTGAACTACTATACCTCTGGCAACGGACGTCAGCAACGTTCGGGCATCTCTTGGTATCATAATATTGACGATACCGCATGTTTCTTCTACGGTCCGACGCTCGTCACCACGCCCCTCTATGCCGACACCACTTTCTATATCTCCCAGAAACGTAACCTTCCCTTGGTGAAAATTACCGAAGTGCAGGTGAACCGCACAGCCCCTGGTGCCACCTACCCCATGCCGTCGTGGATGAATACCCAGACCGCTTTTGCCATTGAGCTGACCAATTGTGGCGACTATCCCGCCAATCTTGAAGGCGACACCATCATTATCGTCCAGCCCACTGCTGCAGCCAAGATATGGGTGCTCTCCAATGTCACCATAGAGCCGGGTGCCAATCTGGTGCTCCAGTTCCGAAATGTGACCACGGGCAGCGATTCCACTCGCACCATCTATGCGCCGAGTTCTGCTGTGGTCTCCCCGGCCTACACTGCCCACTTCGGCGTCATCTACCGTGATGGCCATGGCATTGCCGATGCCGTCGCCTTCAACAATGTCATCACCACTTCTTCAACCCAGCCCATCAACTGGAACAACCAGGGTGTCCCCGCCTCTGTGTGGCAGGGCAATGCTATAGACCTTGCCAAGAACGGCAATGCCACCAACACCCCCACAGCCGGTGCCCGCCGCATCAGCTGGCCCACCAATGCGGCCAATGCCTCTCCCACCGCCACCGCATCGCTTTGGCAGGTGAGTACCGACTCACTGCGAATGCATCTTGGTGAGACCGAGACCAACCTCATCCGTTACTACGACAATGGGTGCGAAGGCTTCCGCGCGGCTGTCAACCTGCATGTGACCGGCATTCCCAACACCGACCTCTTCGTCGATGAACCCGTGGTTGATACAGGCTGTAACCTTACCGCCTCCGAAGATGTGTCCGTAGTTATCCATAACTATGGTATCAACCCGGTGTCTTCGGTTGTGGTGAAGTACAGCGTCGACGGGGGTGCCACAATTGTCTGCGCCGACACCATTTCGGGTGGCCTCGGAGTGCGTGCCTCTGTCAACCACACATTCTCTGTTCCGCTTAACATGTTGGTCTCTCATGACACCGTCTTCCGTATCAAAGCATGGGTCGATGGTGTAAGTTCTGACATCAACCATAGCAACGATACCAACGAGGGCTTCTTCCCCGCATATTACACGCCGCTGCCTCCCGCCATCTCTTCAAACCAGACCGTCAACTACGGCGAACGTCTCACCATGACAGTTCCCGGCCTCTCGCCGATGGTTCACACCATTTGGTATGACATCAACATGAATCCTCTGGACACCACACCGTCCACTTATATCACTCCATATATCTATCGTCGCGACACCATGTTTGTCAACACCATCGCGCTGAAGGACGTGGCCACAACCCATGTGGGCACCCTGGCCTCGGTGATGAACAACAACTACCCCTCGCCTTACAACCCCAAGACCCGTTATGTAAAGGAGCAGTACCTCTACACAGCCCAGCAGATTCGCGATGCAGGCCACGGTGCTGGCGAAATCAGTTCACTCTCCTTCTATCTGGAGGCTTTGGGCACAAATGTCAGCACGTTCACCTTCTCTGATTATACTATCAAAATGGGTACCACCACGGCAGCCAACTTTGCCAACACCACCTTCCTTACCGGTCTGACACAGGTCTACAACCGTACCAACCTCACCCTCACCGCCAACGATATCGGATGGGTGAAACACGAACTTGACAACAGGTTCACATGGGACGGCACCTCCAACATCGTCATCGAGATTACCCGCGCGCTGAATACTACGGGCATCACGGCTGGTGCCAACACCCGCTACACTGCCCAGGCCAACACCGTCATTACCAAGCAAAATAACACTACAGACCAGTCGAGCCAGACCACTGGTACTCGTGGCAACAACCGTCCCGACATCACCTTCGGATTCATGGAGGCTGTCGGCTGTCAGAGTGCTCCTGTGACAATCCATATTGATGTGACTAACGTGCCCGACTACGATGCCACTATCAACTGGCCTGGGTCGCTCGACACCACAGTCATCGCTTCGTGCGACACTACCAATCTCAATGTCGTTCTCTCCAACCATGGTCTCAACGACATTTCCAACTACACCCTCCGCTACAAGATTGACAACAATTCATGGCAACAGGTGAGCGGTGATGCGAACAACCTGCCCTTAGGCTATTCCCGCACCGTTCCGCTGCTGAGTACACACCTTACCCCGGGACGCCACACAATCATTGCCGTCGTCGGAGTCACGGGCGACACAGTGTCTACCAACGACACCCTAGTCCGCACCTTCAACGTCCGCTTCTGTGCTGGCGACTATCTCATCGGCTCCTGCCCCAATAGCGACTATCCTACCCTCGCTGTCGCCCTCGACACCCTGCACAATGCCGGTGTCGCTGGTCCTGTGGTCTTCCAACTCTGCGAACAGACATTCAACGAGCAAATCTTTATCAGCAGCGTCAATGGTACTAGTTTCGAAAACACCATCACCTTCAAGACCGTTCCGGGTGCTGCCGAGTTGGCTAAGGTGACATTCACCCCCACCAATGCCGCCAACCATGTGATGCAAATCACGGATGCCCAGTACATCACTTTCGACAGTATCTACTTCTACGCCAACTACACCAGCGGCTCCGGTAACAACATCTTTGCCAACGTCGTCAAGGTTAACCAGTCTCAGTTCATCACTTTCCGCAACTGCACCCTGCGTTCCAAGAAGACCACTGCCTCCTCGACCAATGCCAACTTGCTCCTTCTGGGTGATGAAAACAGATACATCACAGTCAACAACTGCTTGCTCGACAGCGGCTATTATGCTGTTCGCTCGTTGGGCAACAACACCAGTGACAATATAGCAATTACCAATAGCGACATTCTCAACTTCTGGTTCCAGGGTGTCTATCTCCGCAACACCGACTCGGTCAATGTGTCGGGCGACAGCATCGCTTCGGGTGTCACCGTGGCCGGCAAGCCCCTCACGGGTATCTATATTGCCAACTGCAACCACTTGAGCGTCCAGCGCAACTACATCAACCTGATTGACGAGCGTACCGGCGGCAAGCGTGGTATCGCCCTCTACAAGTGCCGTGGTACCAATATCGACCGTGTGACAGTCTATAATAATATGATTTCATTATATGGTACTGCCGTCGCCTCCCTCTCCTCGTCAGGCATTTGGATTGACTCTCTCTGCCGCCATGTCAGCGTCTACTACAACACCGCCAACCTCTATGCTGGCATCAACCAGGCTGCCACCCGCACCTTCAGCTGCCAGAACTCTTCCTACGTCCATGCGCTCAACAACATCTTCAAGAACGAGAGTAAGGGCTTTGCCTACTATGTGGCCATCGACACCTGTATGTCCAGCTCCAACTACAACGTCTACTGGACCAATGCCGACACCAATGTCAACACCGGCCTCATCAAGTTCGCCTACTGGGGTGTCAACTGCAACAACCTCGACTCATTGCGCTTGCTCAACCATCAGGATGTGAACTCCTTCCAGACCTACCCCTACTTTGTCGACAGTGTTCACAATCTTGCCACACTCCTCTCTCAGTTCGCCGACAGGGCACAGTATAACCCCGACGTCATCACCGACGTGCGCGGCTGTATACGTCCTCAGATTCCTAAACCCACCATAGGCGCCTACGAGTTCAACTGCATCCGTGAAACCCACGATATTGCTATCGCCGAGATTGTCGAACCTCGTGTCCCGGCCATCACCACGGGTGCTAACGCCCAGGTGCTTAATATCGAGACCGACTCCATCATGGTGCGTGTCAAATTCTTTAACAACGGTACCGCTGCCGAGAACAACGTCACCTGGTACTGCTACTTGGCCGATATCTCTCCTGAAGTCCGCTCCGTAACCCGTAATCTCGGACGTATAGCAGCCCAGGCTTTTGCCGAAGACTCGGTCCTGCTGGCTTCGCCCCTGGGTATCGTCGATACCCAAAGAGTCGTTGTCGTGCTGAGTATGGGTAACACTTCCGTCGATGCCCGTCCGTGGGACAATGTCGACACCGCCGAAGTGTTCATCTATCCCGCCTATGACCTGCAGGTTATCTCAGTGGCTGTTGACAGCATCTGCGATCCCAACCGCTGCCGCATGTTCAGTGTGCCGCTGCGCTACACCCTCAAGAACGCAGGTAAGAAGGACTTCCCCGGCGACTACCCCTTCACCCTTGGCTATGACTACTACTGCCACCAGCCCTCCAACCAAAGCTTCCCCAACTTCCCCGGAAGCAGCAGCCTGGATGTCCAGACCTTCGCCGGCGTAGCATTGCCGGTAGGAACCCAGCGCGAAGTGACCGTGTCGCCAGCCTACCAGCCCAACCTATACCCGACGGGTACTCTACTCGACATCACGGTCAAACTGAGGGCCTTCATCACGGCACAGTACGACATCAAACAGCACAACGACACCACCGGCTATATCAACATCACCTCCAACCACACGCCCGATGTGCCCATTGCGCATGACACCATGGTCGACTACGGCACCTACGGCAATCTCTGGGCCACTCAGGGTGAGTCACGTGTCATCCGCTGGACCCGCGACACCACCGACGGCTCCTTCTTCTACAACGGCAACAACAACTACGGACGTTCCACCCACTGGAGCTCCACGCCGCAATATTTCCACGACTCCACCTACTACCTCTACTGCCTCAGCTCGCGCAACTGCACCAGCTACTACTCCAACATCAATGTCGGCATTAACAACCCGCTTGCCTACGATGTCTCCATCTCCGAGGTGCGTTCGCCCCGTGGCAGTGGTCGTGTCTATCTTGAGAAAGACACCGTCACCCTCCGCATCGTCAACTATGGCAGCCAGCCCATCTCCAACATCCCCGTCGCCTTCACCTTCATGAATGCCAACGGGCGTATCACCTATCTCGAAGTACACGATACGGCTCGTGTCACCATCCCCGGACGCGTGGGCGACAATGTCTCCTACTACGACCACACCTTCGGCGGCTGTCTGGCCGACACAGCCATGCTGCTCATCAACCAGCCACTCTCCAACACCACCTTCACCCTCAACGCATGGGTCTATCATCCCGACGATATGCAGCGGGGCAACGACACCCTTCGCACAGTCCACACCTTCCGCTCCCTGGCTGAGACTATCTATGACTCCATCAACTCCATGGCTCCCACCTCGCCTGAGGGATTCGACATCACTCGCGTCTCCTTCAATGAGCTGGAGAACATCATGCCAGATATGATTGGATACACCAGCCTCAAACTTGGGTCGTACAACCCGCTCAATGCCGAAGTGCCCACCCTCTTTATACGTCGTGGAACCACTGACACCCTCACCGTCGTCGTGGCCAATAACGAGAATGAGAACGACACCTCCACCGCGGCCAGCCTCATGGTAGTCATCGACTACAACCGCGATGGTGTCTACGACTTCAAGGGTGATGAGAATATCACCAAATCGAGTATGGCCAAGGGTGTGAAGGTCAAGAGCCGTAAACCTTACAAGAAGGAACTCACCATTCCCGACTATGCACATTATGGCTACATGCGTATGCTGGTATGGGTTGATGGTGATGAGTCCCACTATGCCGAAGGTAACCATGCCGCTACCAGTCACGAGAACGGACAGATGCAACAATACCTCATCTATGTCCAAGAAGACTGTATGCTCGACTCCACCGATGCGGCTCTCACCCGTGTGGTCGACCCCCTGAACCATATCGTTACCGATACCGACCACCACATCTCCATCATGTTGGCCAATAAGGGTTCCGAGCCCCTCACCCAGGCCACCATCGCACTCCGTATGCAAAACGTGAATACGGGCATGTATCATGATACCATCAACTGGACTGGCAGTTTGGCCCCCGGTTTCAGTGAGGTGGTCACTTTCGAAAACATCAACTTCGACGAAGGCACCACCGACGTCAGGTTTACTGTCCACGCACCAAATGACACCATCCATGCCCAGAACAACACGCTCTGGTATCAGTACCATCGCTTCTTCTATGTGGTGCCCCGTGTGGTTGACAGCTTCGACTTACAGATTGACAAGTGGTATGCCCCTGTCGGTTACAACAACTTTACCCGCAACTACTTTGAGCGTGGCACACCGGCCAAGAGCCATATCTCTACCGCCCTCTCCCTGCCCAACACATGGGTTACCAGCACCACAGAGCAGGTGGTCTCCGGCACACATGGCAACCGTAGTGTGCTCTACTCCCCCATCCTCAACTGCCAGCAGATTCGAACCGACACCATCCGCCTGCGCCTCTGTCTGGACATGGCCGCTGAAAGCTACATGAAGATGGAGTTCCTAGACTATGCCGGAATGTGGCAAACGCTCGATGACCTGAACGCCACATGGCGCGAAGGTGCTGATAACCCCAGCTGGTATACCGAAGAAAGTGGTTGGACCGGCTCCACCAATGGTGCCTATTTGGAATTGGAGATGCCCACTCAGCCTATCAGTGGCGATTTCGACCAGTTGGTCCAATTCCGCTTCGTCTACACCACCCCGGTGACGGCCAATCCGTCCAGCAACTTCGGCGACGGTGTTGCTATCGACAACCTAGTCATCGACCGTGCTCGTAGAAACGTCGATGTCGGCGTTCGCGAAATCACCTACCCCACCGATCCTCAATTCGGCCAGACCATCTATCCTCGTGTACGTATCCACAACTACGGACTCGACTCCATCTCCAACTTCATGGTCTGCTATCGTCCCTTCGGCACTTACTTGGCACACGAGGCCATCTGCACAGATACTATTCCGCCAGACGGCGACCTGGAATTCGAATTCCCAACTCCGTTCATCGTGACCAATGCCTTCCCCGACACCTTTGAAATCTGTGCCTTCACCAAGGTGCTCGCCGACTACTATAGCGACAACGACACCACCTGTTCCATGTTCGGACTGGTGCCTCTGGCCAACGACCTCTACCTCTACTCCATCACCTCGCCGCTCAACAGCACTGTGGCTGGCGACAGCCTCAATATCACCCTCCGTCTGCGTAACTTCGGACAGAACGAGATTTCCGACTGCGATGTCTACTACCTCTACAACGACAACGACACGGTGGTTGAGCATATCCACTTTGCCGACTACCTCGGCCACGACTTCCCCTCTACCGACTTCTTCAACTACACCTTCCGCCATCGCGAACGTGCCACCATGGGTACTATGAGGCTCATCACCTGGTGCTCCTACGACCAGGATGTCTATCCCTATAACGACACCCTTTCTAAGAACATCAACGGTATGACTGCCATCACCGACGTGCAGGCCACAGCCGGATTTATAGACACGCGTTACTTTAATCACCGCATGGGTATAGTGCTCGACAATGTGGGCGCACGTGCCGTCAACAACTTCTTGGTCGGCTATTACTTCGACCGCGACACCACCACCCGCCGCGAAGAGATTTTCAGCCGGGCCACACCTCTTGCTGCAGGCGAACATGCCGTCTACATGTTCGACACCACCTACCACCGCGAGGCTCCTTGGGTATATCTTACTGTCTACTGCTCCATGCCAGGCGATACCAACCAAATGAACGACACCTCCACCTACATCCAGCCCTATACAACCGACCTTGAAATGATGAGGCTCGAAGTGGAGGAGAACATGTCCGACTCCTGCCGTGTCCGTATGGTTATCCGCAATAATGGAAACATCACCTGGTATGTAGGTTTCCGTGTTGATAACCGCATCAATGATGTTTCAATCCCCCGTGCCTACAGTAACGAAGAGATTTATATACAACCAGGCCAGATGCGTCATGTCATGTTGGAGCGTGCCGGCAGACCTATCAAGATTCCTAAGAACCGCAATAGGCAGTACGTCGGTATGGGTTCACTCAACCTGTCTACTGCTGATGACAATCCGTCTAATGACCAGACCACGCAGATTGTTGTGCTCAACTACTTCGAAGACATCCCCAATGTCTACGAGCCTGACTTCGTCCTTGAGCAGAACTACCCCAACCCCTACGATGGCACCACCCGCATCGAGTTCTCTCTGCCCTATAACGGCAACACTCGCTTCTTCGTCACCGACGTGGTCGGACGTGTGGTACACGAGGAGGTCAAGTACTACGGCAATGGTCGTCACGTCATCGCCTTCGACAAAGGCAGCCTGCCCGCCGGAGTCTACTACTACGGACTCGAATTTGATGGCGAACGCCGGATGCACAAGATGATTATCAAGTAGTGCTACACTCCTTTATAGCTCACGTTCAGCAGCAGCACCTCTTCCCCACGGGGCAGCAGGTGCTGCTTGCTGTTAGTGGCGGCATCGACTCGGTCGTGCTGGCCCATCTGATGCACAGTGCTGCTTACCCGTTCGCCATTGCCCATTGCAACTTCCACCTACGGCCGGGCGACTGCGACCGCGACGAGCAGTTTGTCCGTCAGCTGGCAGCCTCCTACGGGGTCTCCATCCATGTGGCGCAGTTCCAGACCCTCGACCATGCAGCCCGCCATCACCTCTGTGTGGAAGATGCGGCCCGCCAGCTTCGCTACGACTTTTTCCAACAGCTCTGCCAGCAGTACGATTACGCCGCCATCCTCACCGCCCACCACCGCGACGATGCCGCCGAAACATTCTTCCTCAACCTGCTTCGCGGCACCGGCCTTACGGGCCTCCACGGCATCCTGCCGGTGAATGGGCTCGTGGTGCGCCCCCTGCTCCCCTTTGGCCGTGACGATATAGAAGCCTATGCCCGCCAACATCACCTGCAACATGTCGAAGATGTCACCAACGCCTCCCTCGACTACCGGCGCAATCAGGTGCGCCACCAGCTCATGCCCCTCCTGCGGCAACTACAGCCTGCCGCCGACCACACCATACAACAAACCATCCTCAACCTCCAGTCCACCGAGTCGCTCTACCAAGCCCTTCTCCAACCCCTTGTCGATAGCCTTGTGGCCGCCCTGCCCGGTGGCGGTGTGCAGGTGCTACTTCCGGGTAACCCGGCTGCCGACCCGCAGCTGTCGGCAGTCGCTACTCCGCAGCTCCGCCAACAACTCTACTACGAGCTGCTGAAACCCTACGGCTTCCATGCCGACACCGTGTCCCGCATCCTTGATGCCAGCCAGCCGGGCCGCACCTTCCACTCGCGCACCCATACTGCCTATCTCCGCCACAACGCGCTACTCGTTACACCCGCCATGAAGCCTGACTCCGATGAACTGCCCCCCATCGTCTGCCAAATCGCACCCTACGACCCCTCATCTGGTTTCGACCCCAAGTATCTGCCCCCCGATACCGCCGTCTTCGATGCCGATACGCTCACCCTCCCCGTCCGTCTGCGCCACTGGCAGCAGGGCGACCGTTTCCAGCCGCTCGGCATGGCACACGGAACGCAGCTCTTGAGCGACTATTTTACCGACCACAAGCTCACCCCGACAGAAAAACGCCAGCAACTGCTCCTTGTCGATGCCAACGACGTTATCCTCTGGCTCGTAGGCCGCCGCACCGACCATCCCCACCGAATCACCCCCAACACCCGTCAACTCCTCACCGTCAAGGTAGGCCGCTAACCCCAGCTACCCGCCAATGTCCCCTCTTTATTCATTTTTCAATTCCTAGTATTCACATTTTCCTTTCGAGTTCATTCCTGCCGCCCAAACAGAATTGCAACTAAACCGAAGCAGAAGGGGAATAAACTAGAGTGTAATATTCGGTTTGGGTGCGAATCTGGTGTTAGTGGACCTTTGTTTCAAGGATTATTGGCTGGCAATTTTTTTTGTGATGCGAAGTAGCGAACAAAGCGACGGGAACGAATGAGCCGTCGCATATTTTATTAACGATAGTGTTAAATAATGGTAAATAGTGATGTTTTTCTTTGCGAAAAACCTTTATGTGGAGAAAAAAGTGTATATTTGCATCATGAAAAAGTAATGGATTAACTCTAGTAGACTAAAGACTATTAAGCATTTGAGCTGCGTTTAGAGACAATCTGCTGACCGAAAAAGCCGCAAATATCGTAGTTCTTAGTCGTCCGAGGGTGCCATTGAGAGAGATGGGCAAGTAGGAGTAGGGCTATATTTTGGATAGAGGAAGAGTGCTTAGGATATAGAAGGCAGTTAGGTCTTAATAGATGAGTTAGGCGTAGGAAAGAGGCAGGCGATTTGTTAAGAAACATTTTTTTGTTTGATTTTATTATAGATCTGCATTGGCGGGTGGCCGTTCGGCCGCCCGCTTGCAGTTTTTATGGTTGCATGGGTCCGGATTGATGCCTGTTGCTTTGTGTCGGTATGGGTGTGACGGTCCGACAGGGCTTCAGCTCTTGTCGGGGGGTACGATAGGGTATGCCTCCTGCCAGCGTGATGGGAGTGCAAAGACACCATTCTGCGGTCCCTTGTCGGTGTCCTTCGGAATGGTGTGGAGTCGGAATTTCGTGTGTGTCCGATAATTTTTTTTCGTAATTCAAAAAAAAGTCGTATCTTTGCAATCTCAAAACACATGAGATAAGAGGTTTTTGGTTTGTGTAAAATGTTGAGTAATTGTGTTTTGAATTTAAGTGGTTGGTATGTTTGTCCAATGGTGTAATGGCAGCACTCCAGATTTTGGTTCTGTCAGTCCAGGTTCGAGTCCTGGTTGGACAACAAAAAAAGTTGAGAGTTGAAAGTTGAAAGTTGAAAGCAGACCACCTTAATCAGGTTCTTTTCTACTTTAATCTTCCAACTCTCAATTCTTAATTATAAACTTGGCATCTATGGCAGAACTGTCCGAACAAGAACAAATACGCAGAAATTCGCTGAACGAATTAAAGAAACTTGGTATCAACCCCTATCCCGCAGCATTGTACGAGGTGAATGCCAAGTCGAATGAGATATTGGAGAAGTATCCACAGGATAACACGCTGTTTCAGGACATCAGTATAGCGGGGCGCATTATGAGTCGCCGCATCATGGGCGCGGCTTCGTTTGTGGAGCTGCAGGACTCATATGGCCGCATCCAGCTGTATGTGAAGCGCGACGAGATTTGTCCGGGGGAAGACAAGACGATGTATAATACGGTGTTCAAGCGTCTGCTTGACATTGGCGACATCATTGGTGTGACGGGCTACGTGTTTGTCACCCAGATGGGTGAGACCTCGATACATGTGAAGAGCCTGACGGTGCTGAGCAAGAGCCTTCGTCCGCTGCCCATCGTGAAGGAGAAGGACGGCGTGGTGTACGACGCTTTCAGCGACCCCGAGCAGCGCTACCGTATGCGTTATGTGGACCTGATAGTGAATCCTCAGGTGCGCAAGGTGTTTGAGCAGCGCGCCCTTATCGTGAACACGATGCGCAGCTATTTCAATGAGCAAGGCTATCTGGAGGTGGACACCCCGGTGCTGCAGAGCATCCCGGGTGGTGCTGCCGCACGTCCTTTTGTGACCCACCATAACGCCTTGGATATCGACCTCTACCTGCGTATAGCCAACGAGCTGTATCTGAAACGGCTGATTGTGGGCGGGTATGCGGGTGTTTATGAGTTCAGCCGTAACTTCCGTAACGAGGGCATGGACCGCACCCACAACCCTGAGTTCACGTGCATGGAGATTTATGTGGCCTATAAGGACTACAACTGGATGATGAAGTTCGTCGAGACCATGCTGGAACGTATCGCCATGACGCTGCATGGCAAGACGCAAGTGCAGGTGTGGGGCAACGAGATTGACTTCAAGCCTCCTTTCCGCCGCGCCCCCATGTGCGAGCTGATTAAGGAGCAGACGGGCTACGACGTGGCCGAGATGGACGAGAAGCAGCTGCGTGACACCTGCAAGGCCTTGGGTATTGAGACCGACGAGACCATGGGCAAGGGCAAGCTGATTGACGCTATCTTTGGTGAGAAGTGCGAGCATACGCTGATTCAGCCCACCTTTGTAATAGACTATCCTATCGAGATGTCGCCCTTGTGCAAACGGCATCGCGACAATCCGAATCTGACCGAGCGCTTCGAACTGTTTGTCAACGGTAAGGAGCTGGCCAACGCCTACAGCGAGTTGAACGACCCCATCGACCAGCTAGGCCGGTTCCAAGAGCAGCTGCGCCTGAGCGAGAAGGGTGACGACGAGGCTATGTTTATTGATATGGACTTTGTCCGCGCTCTGGAGTTTGGCATGCCGCCCACCTCAGGTATGGGCATCGGCATCGACCGCCTGGTGATGATGATGACGGGCGAGCAGAGCATTCAGGATGTGCTGCTCTTCCCTCAGATGAAGCCAGAGAAGAAGGCCGTGGTGACCACCGACGAGGAGTTTGTGGCGCACGGAGTGGCAGCCGAGTGGGTGCCGATGCTGCGCAAGACCGGCATCAACACGCTGGCTCAGCTGAAGGATGCCAATCCCAACAAGCTGTACAACGACCTCAACGGGCTGCGTAAGAAGAACAAGCTGGACATCCCTCCCGTGCAGAAGGAGGCTGTGGAGGCCTGGATAGGTAAAGAATGAAGCCATGAAAGTAAAGCAGTTCACGTTTAATCATTTTCAGGTCAACACCTTTGTGCTTTGGGATGAGCTGAGCGGGCAGTGTGCCATTGTGGATCCTGCCGCCGAAGCCAGCTATGAGGACGAACGGATGAATTCTTTCATCGAAGGGAATGGCTTGAAGCCCGTGCGCATACTGCTGACCCACGCCCATGTGGACCATGTGGCAGGACTACGACAGGCATGTGAACGCTATAAACTGCCTGTGACCCTCCATGCCGATGGGGTGAAGCTGCTGCGTCAAGCAGCAGCCTATGGTGCGGTGATGGGTTTCGATGTGGATGAGATGGGCGATTTGCAGTGTTGCTTTATTACGGACAACGAGGTCTTGACGATAGGCGATGCCAGTCAGCCGGGGCCGACAGCTGCGGGACAGATTGAGTGCCGTTATGTGCCCGGCCATTGCCCTGGCAGCATGGCTTTTGTCCTTCATGCTGAGGAGATGGTGCTGACGGGCGACGCACTGTTTCGTGGCAGCATCGGCAGAACCGACCTCCCCGGAGGTGACTATAATATGCTGATGAACAGTCTGCACAACCGTATCATGACCCTGCCCGACGATTATCAGGTGCTGCCTGGTCATGGCGAGCTGAGTACGATAGGAGAAGAACACCTGTATAACGGGTTCCTGATTTGATTAAGCCTACTGAGGTAGGGCGATTCTCGCATTTGGGTTTATTGTATCCTCGTCCAGTCGATGGGGGTGAGTCCTTGTTGCTGCAGGATGGCATTGCATTTTGAGAAATGACGGCATCCGAAGAACCCCCGATAGGCGGAGAGTGGCGAGGGATGGGGTGCGGTGAGGACGAAATGACGGCTGCGGTCGATGTATTGAGCCTTGTTGATGGCGAAGCTGCCCCAAAGCATGAATACGATGCCTGTGCGGAGTTGGGCCAGGGCTTGGATGGCTGCATCGGTGAAGGTCTCCCAGCCATGGTGTTGGTGAGAGCCTGCCTGATGGGCGCGTACG
Organism: Bacteroidales bacterium; assembly: GCA_017441565.1. Classification (GTDB taxonomy): domain Bacteria; phylum Bacteroidota; class Bacteroidia; order Bacteroidales; family P3; genus Colimorpha. The sequence continues at coordinate 39,656 of JAFRXG010000037.1, forward strand.
GTGAGGGTGGCGTTGAGGAGCAGCACCCCTTGGTCGGCCCAGCCGGAGAGGTTGCCGCAGGTGAGCGGAATCTGGGTGCCGAGGTCGCTGTTTATCTCTTTGATGATGTTGACCAGTGAGGGGGGTACGGCGATGCCTGAGGGAACGGAGAAACACAGCCCGTGGGCTTGGCCGGGTTCGTGGTAGGGGTCTTGTCCGAGGATGACCACTTTGACCTTGTCGAAAGGGGTGTGGTCGAAGGCAGCGAAGATGTCGCCACCTTTGGGGTAGCAGATGTGCTGCTGTCGTTCGGCGACGAGGAATGATTTGAGTTCGGCGAAGTAGGGTGCCTCGAACTGGGGGCGCAACACTTCGAGCCAAGAGGGGTCTATTCTTGGGTTTATCATGTTCTCTTTTTAAAGGGTTAAAGGTGGCGTTAGAAGCTGAATGTCATGCCGGCACTCCAGAGGATGGGGAGCTGGTCGACGCGGGTGTAGGTGATGCGGTCGAAGTAGAATATGTTGTTGCGGTTGTATACGTTGGTGACACTGACGTTGATGTCGAGGATGGAGCGTTTGCCGATGGAGAAGCGGCGTTTGCCACTGAGGTCGAATCGGTGGTAGTTGGGGAGGCGTCCGGCATACAGTTCGCCGTAAGTGAGGCCATAGGTGCCGTTGACGATGCGGTAATCAGTGCCGATGCCATCTTGGAAGTCGATACGTTCGTACATGCCTTGTGTTTGTGTGAAGGGGAATCCGCTGCCGAAACTCCAGCGGCCGCTGATTTCCCATTCGTGTGTTTCGCCGAGGCGCACGGTGCCTAGTAGGTTGATGGTGTGGCGGCGGTCGTAGTGGGGGGTGTAGGTCATAATCTCATCGGTGCGGAGGACCCAACCGAGAGAGTAGGTGGCCCATAGGTAGAGCCAGTCGATGTCGTAGCAGAAGCTTAGGTCGATGCCGTAGGCGGAGCCGTTTTCGATGATGAAGTCAGTGAGATAGTATTCTGGTTTGGCATAGGCACCGCCGGGCTGGTAGGCGGGGTCGTCGTTGTACATTTTGTTGCGGTTGGCATTGAGGAGGTGGCTGAAATGCTTGAAATAGATTTCGGCGTTGCCAGTGAAATGCTGCGAGAAGTCGTATTCGGCACCGAAGATGAGGTGCTGGGAACGTTGGACGCAGTTTTTGATGGGTTCTCCCTTGAAGGAGGAGGGTTTGTAGAGGTGGCCGGAGCCTGTGAGGATGCCGTTGAAGAGGTTGACGATGTCGTAGTCGGAGCGGGCGTCAAGAAATATTTGGCTGTAGAGGCCACCGGCAAATTTGAGGCGGAAACGGTCGGTGGCGTTGTATTTGGCCGCCAGGCGGGGCTCGAGGGAGTTGGTGCTCAGAGAGGCGTAGTAGGCATAGTGGAGGCCGGGGTCGATGAGCCATTTGCCAGCTGCGATTTTATAGGTGGCGTAGGCGGAGATGTTGTTGGTGTGTTCCTCCTGTTTGGTATTGATGCCGTAGAAGTTATAAAAAGTGTAGTCGGTGGCGTAGCCTTCGATGGCCAAGCCGTATTTGAGGCGGTTGGCACCGATGAAGTTGGTGATGTCAAGCCCCATGTTGAAGCCGTTGATGCGGCTGAATTTCTCTTGTTTGGAGGAGTCGTTGAGGGATATGTAGTAGTCGGAGTAGGCCACATGACCTTCCAGTATGGAGCTGGAGCCGGTGACGAGCATGAAGTTGGTGCCAAGGCCGTAGTTCTGCCAGTGGTAGTCGGCCATGGACTGGTAGCCGGTGACATCGTCGTCGAAGCGGAAGCCGAAGAAGTTGATTTTGCTGCCAGAGCCGGAGTTGACGGAGACTTTGCCGTAGAGGTCGAGGAAGTCGAAGGGTAGGCTGCTTTGGAGGTAGGGGTAGAGAAGGTTGGATGTCTTGGAAAGGAAAGAATTTTTGGCTGAGAGGAGGTAGGTGATGGTGGAACGGCTGGTAGGGGTCTCTTTCTTGAGTGGGCCTTCGAAGAGGACGCTGGAGCCGAAGGTGTTGAGGCTGATTTTGCCGGAATGGCGTTTTTTGTTTCCGTCGCGAGTGGTGATGTCCATGACGGAGGAGATGCGGCCGCCATATTCTGCACCGAAACCGCCTGTGTAGATGTCGGCGTTGAGGATGATGTCGGTTTCGAAGATGGAGTAGAGACCGATAGAGTGGAAGGGGTTGTATACAATCATGCCATCCAGAAGGCAGAGGTTCTGAATCATGGAGCCTCCACGGATGTAGAGTTGTCCGCCTTGGTCGCCGGTGGAGTTGATGCCAGGGAGTACTTGGAGATACTGGGCAAGGTCGGCAGTGCCGCCGATGGAGGGCATCTGCTGGATTTGGGCGGCTGTGATTTTCTCGACAGAGACCTGTGTCTGTATTTTGCGTTCCTCGACGCGGCTGTCGGTCACGATGACTGTCTTGAGGGTTTTGGACTCGGTGTGCAGTGAGATGTTGCGGACGATGGTCTGTCCTTTCTTGATGGTGATTTCCTCGGTAAACTCTTCATAGCCCACAAAGCGGACACGGAGGGTATAGGTGCCTTCAGGCATTTTGTTTATAAGAAAGAATCCGTTGAGGTCGGTGGCAGCGCCGTAGCGGGTGCCGTCTAATACGACATTGGCGAAGGGGATGGCTTCACCTGTTTCTTCGTCCGAGAGGATTCCTTTGATGGTTTGAGCGGAGAGCGTGGCGGAACACAGAAGGAGCAGAAGAAGGGATGTGATTTTTTTCATTGATAAGGAATGGGTATGGCAAGGAGCGTTATTAATGAATGATTTTGAACACGAGCTCTTTGAGCAGCTCGCCATCGGTGACGGTGTTAGAATTGCGTACACCTTTGGAACGAAGGTCGGCTTCGTTAAGGTAACCTATGCAGGAGGCCAGTTTGCCCAACGAGTAGTTGCTGGCGGCGGTGGCGTAATCACGGACGAAGTAAGGGTGTACCTTGAGTGCAACGGCCGCATCTTCTTTGTTGGTGAGCTGATGGTATATCATGATTTTGATGAAATAGCCATAGAGTGAGGGCAGCACCATCTGGATGGGGTTGTCCTTGGGATTGGCGGCAAAGTGATTGACGATGCGGTTGCACTTCACCACGTCGCGGCGGCCGATGGCAGTCTGGAGCTCGAAAATGTTGTAGTCCTTGCTGATGCCGATGTTCTCTTCGATGATGTTCTCGTCAATTGCCTGGCCGGGCTGGAGCGAGATGAATACTTTGGACAGTTCGTTAGCTATCTTGCTGAGGTCGTTGCCGAGCGATTCGGCGATAAGGACGGAGCCTTTTTGAGTGATGGCGTGGCCTTTTTGGTTGACGAAGGTGCCTATCCAGTCGGGCAGTTGGTAGTCGCGTAGTTTTGCGTGTTCGTAAATGCAGCCAGTCTTGGCAATGGCTTTGTAGCCAGCAGAGCGTTTGTCTAGTTTTTTGTGTCGATAACAGAAGACGAGGACCGTTTGTGGCAGCGGGTGTTCGAGGTAGTCAGCTACCAAATCCCATTCCGACGTGGGTATGTTTTGTGCCTCTTTGACTAATACGAGCTTTACGGGCGACATCATGGGGAACTGCTTGGCGTAGGATATGACGGTGGCCATGTCAACATCACGGCCGTAGAGTACATTCTGGTCAAAGTCGCGAAGGCTCTCCTCCACGACATTGTTCTCAAAGAAGTCGGAAATGTCATCAATATAGTAATTTTCCTCGCCAGTGATGAGGTAAACGGGAGCGTATTTGCCTGCCTTTATGTTGTCTTTCAGCTGCTTGTCTGTGACGGACATGTTTATTATTAGATACTAAATTAAAATGCAAATATACAACTTTTTTGAAGACCTCACAAGTACTTTAACATTTCTTATCGCCATGTGATACCCCATTGTTCTCAGTCCTTTCTGTAGAGATGGTTTTGAGGTGCGTTCTTCCTGTCTGGTTGGGGCTTGTCAATATGTTCAAGGCGGTTGCAGGTTTTCTTTTTCGCTCTATTGTAACAAATGATTGTTTTTTCTGCTCCCTTTTCTCAATGTCGCATCTTCTGAGATTCTATTTCCTGTCACCGCACTGCGTTTTGCTTGTACGGTGTTTTTCCAAGACGTTGCTGCATCTCGGCATAGCAAGCAAGCTTGCTATGCTCTCGACTTCCGCAACGTTATGAAAATTCAGTTTCTCCGAGGCTGTTAAAAAATCAGCCATATATAACATATGACCGTTCTTTTTATGGCGTAAGGCGAGAAGTTTCATGTTTGGCAGTTCGCCACTACATCATCGTGTGACTTCCCGTATATGGCTTCGAAATCGCGGGTATGCCGCGCAAATGGTATGCGTTGTAGTCTTTTTCTGCCACTATTTTAGTGGGATTAATTTCCAGTTGAAGTGTTTTTACCACCAGAATAGTCACTTTTCGCCACCAGCCAGGTGTACTTTCGTCCCATTTAACAGTGAAATGTCTTTTTTTGTTTTGTGGGAATGTGATTGATTGTTACTTTTGCATTCCGATTTATTAATTTTTATGAAAATGAAAGACCCCGAAAGATTATTTGACCTATTAGACCGTAAGAAGGCTCTTAATCCTGAACGTGCAGCCCTTGTCAGAAAAGAGGGTGGCGAATGGAAGAAACATTATATAGACGAATATATTGAAAAGTCGAACCTTATAAGTTATGCCCTGATGCACCTGGATGTCAAAAGAGGTGAGAATGTGGCATTGATATCGTCGGGCAGGCCCGAATGGAATTATATTGATATGGGTGTTCAGATGATGGGCGGAGTGCTCGTTCCCATATACCCCACTATCAGTATTAGTGAGTACCTCTATATCTTGAACCATGCCGAGGTGCGCTATATCATTGTAGAAACTGAAGCTTTGTATAAGAAAATCACATCAGTTCTACCCCAACTGCCTTTGGTGCAGACGGTTTATGCCATCAATCCTGTTGAGGGTGCGCATCAGTTAGATGAATTGTTTGAAATGGGTAAGGAGTACCCACAGCCGGAGAAGCTGCAAGCAATTAAAGACAGCATCACGACTGACGATGTGGCAACGATGATTTACACCAGTGGCACCACAGGGACACCCAAAGGGGTGATGCTGGCACATAGGGGGATTTTGTTGAATGTCTTGGGCATCAAAGACTCGCCGGGTAAGGACTGGACGCGTGCCCTCAGTTGGATGCCCTTGTGCCACATCTATGAGCGCATGATGAATTACCTCTATCAGTACCTCTGTATGGAGATTTATTATGCGGAGAGCATAGCGAAGGTGGCAGAAAATGCTCAGGAGGTGAACCCTTACATGATGGCGGCAGTGCCTCGTTTTATTGAAAAGATGTATGACAAGATATTCCGTAAGGGTGAGAAGCTCACAGGGTTTAAGAAGAAGGTCTTCTCGTGGGCTCTTGACCTGGGTTTTGACTATGAGTTGAACGACAAGAAGAGGACTTTCATATATAACGTGAAGCATTCGATAGCCGACAAGCTCGTGTATGCCGAGATACGTAAAGCCTTGGGTGATAATTTCCACATGCTCGTTTCGGGCGGAGCTTCTATCCAACCCCGTCTCACCCGTTTCTTCACCGCGGTGGGTCTTGATCTTTATGAAGGCTACGGCCTCACCGAGTGCTCGCCCTTGGTGGCAGTCACCAATACCTATGCCGAAGAAGGCCGTCGCGTGGGTTCTGTAGGCTTTGTGCTGCCTGGTATTGAGGTGCGGTTTGACCCTGACAGCCATGAGATTCAGTGTCGTGGAGGCAATGTGATGAAAGGCTACTTCAAGGCTCCTGACCTCACTGCCGAGGTGATAGACTCAGAAGGATGGTTCCATACGGGGGACACGGGCTATCTTGACAATGAGGGATATATGTATCTCACGGGTAGGACCAAGAACATGTTCAAGACCTCGATGGGTAAGTTTGTGAACCCTGAGGTGATAGAAGAAAAGATGAAGGAGTCGCCCTTCATCCTCGACGTGATGGTCGTCGGCGAAGGCGAGAAATTTGCAGCCGCCATCGTCGCACCTGACTTCGACATGCTCCAAGACTGGTGCGGACGACATGGAGTGGATGCCACAAGCCGTGAGGAGATGGTGGCCAACAAGGTGGTGCAGGAGCGTTTCCAGCGTGTGGTGGACAAGTATAACGCCTCGTTGGGTAATCACGAACAGGTGAAACGCTTCCGCCTGGTGACAGACAACTGGACTACCGAGAACCAGTTCCTCACTCCAACTTTGAAAATCAAGAGAAAGAATATCGCCTCTTTCTATCAGAAGGAGATTGCCGAACTGTTCAAGTAACAGATGAGATGCCATTTGGCAGCACATTTATGCAAACTAATTTTGATTTCACATTAGAGTGCTGTGCGGTATCAGATAATGCATGTTTAGGCCAACGTCCATCCCCCTCATGAAGGGCGTGCCACAAAGCAGCGGGGTATGTTACAATGTTCACCATTGAGCATACCCCGCCGATTTTGCGATGTCCCTCCAAAGAGGGAAAAGAATATTATTTGCGCTTGCCGAAGCCGAAGTTGGGGAGCTCCACGCTGCGGAAGGCAGAGAAGAGGGGGTTGCTGGATGCAGCCTCCTTGCCATAGATGTCGGCGATAAGGTTCTTGTATTTTTCTTTGATAATGTTGCGCTTCACCTTGAGGGTGGGGGAGAGGAGGCCGTTGGCGGCAGTCCACTCGTCGGTGACAAGGCGGAAGGCTTTGATTTGCTCGTGGGCAGCAAAGTTGCTGTTGATTTCGTCAATGACTTTCTTGAACTTCTCCTTGGTTTCGGGCATCTTCAGCAGCTCGGCATTGTCGCGGTAGTGGAGGTGGTATTTGAGTGCCCAGTAGTGCAGCGTGTTGAAGTTAGGTGAGATGATGACGCCAACGCTCTTCTCGTTTTCACCCACCACGAGGGCTTGGTCGATGTATTCCGACTCGCGGAGCTTGTTTTCCAGCAGTTGGGGCGCGATGTATTTGCCAGCTGATAGTTTGAAGATGTCCTTCTTGCGGTCGGTGATGCGGAGGTAGCGCGGACCGGTGATACCACCTACCAGTTCTCCTACGTCGCCGGTATGGAACCAGCCGTCGGAGTCGATGACTTGGGCTGTATATTCGGGATCTTTGTAATAACCCAACATGACGTGCGGGCCACGGGTGAGAATTTCTCCATCATCGGCGAAGGAGACTTCGACACCGCTAAGTACAGGACCCACAGTGCCGATTCTCACCTTTCCGTGTGCGGGGTCGTTGACAGCGATGACGGGCGAGGTTTCGGAAAGGCCGTAGCCTTCATAGATGTTGATGCCGGCGGCGGCGAAGGTGCGGATGATGCGGGGCTGTATGCTGCTGGAACCTGTGATAACGATGAGATGGTTGCCGCCGAAGCGTTCGCGCCAGTGGCGGTAAACCATGTGTTCGAAGAAACGTTGTGAAATCTGGTAGCCGAGTGAGACCTTCTTGAAGAGGGTGTAGTCGTAGCGGGCTCCATGTTTGAAGGCGCGGGTGTAGATGCGTTTCTTGATGCCTTTGAAGTCCTTGCCGGCGGCAAAGAGCTTGTCGTACACCATTTCCAGCACACGAGGTACGGCGCAGAATCCGTGGGCATGGATTTCGCACATGTTCTGCTGTATGGTGCCCATGTTTTCGGCATAGTAGATGCTGACACCCTTGTATTGGAAGTGGTAGTTCATGCTGCGCTCATACATGTGGTTGAGCGGCAGGAAGCTGAGCACGCGCGAGTCGGATGTCATGGGGTTGACTTGGGCATGCGCGAGGAAGTTGGAACACATGTTGCGGTGAGAGAGCTTCACGCCTTTGGGGTCGCCGGTGGTGCCGGAGGTGTAGATAAGGGTGGCCCAGTCGTCGGGTTGGATGGACTCTTTGATTTGTTCGATGATGGGAGCATCCTTCTCGCGGTTGGCGATACCTGACTTGAGGATTTCGAGTGTGCGGTGCTCGCCTTCGATGCTGGCCAGAGTGTATACCTTGGGCGGATTCTCCATCTTGTTGAGTGCCGGACGGATGCGGTTGAGGAGGATGCTGTTGCTTACAAAGACGTAGCGTGCCTCACTGTGTTTGAGGATGTAGAGGTAGTTTTCCGCCGTAAGGGTGGGGTAGATGGGTACATGGATGAGGCCCGACATGGAAAGGGCCATGTCGAAGAAGTTCCACTCAGGGCAATTGGCCGACATGGTGATGACGAGGTCGCCGCGTTTGAGACCCAGTTCTAGAAGGCCGTAGGCCAAATAATGAGAATACCGATAATAGTCGTGGGTACTGTATTTAATCCATTCACCCTTTTCCTTGCAAGCCAGAATGTCCTCTTTGTCGGGATAGTTTGCCA
>JAFRXG010000038.1:0-55840 GCA_017441565.1 Bacteroidales bacterium
CCGTTGGTGCTCTTCACCTCGAACACACCGTCGCCGAGGTTCAAGATGGAGATATCGAATGTACCGCCGCCCAAGTCGAACACAGCCACATTCATATCCTGTGCCTTTTTGTCCAATCCGTATGCCAAAGCGGCAGCGGTGGGCTCGTTGACGATACGGCGCACCTTCAAGCCTGCAATCTCGCCGGCCTCTTTGGTGGCCTGACGCTGGCTGTCGTTGAAGTAGGCGGGAACGGTGATGACGGCTTCCGTCACCTCGGTGCCGAGGTAGTCCTCAGCGGTCTTCTTCATCTTCTGCAGCACGATGGCGCTAATCTCCTGCGGGGTGTAGAGGCGGCCATTGATGTCCACGCGAGGCGTGTTGTTGTCGCCCTTCACCACCTTATAAGGCACTGCCTCAATCTCTTTCTGCACACGGTCGTAGGTCTCACCCATGAAACGTTTGATACTGTAGACCGTGTTGTGAGGGTTGGTGATAGCCTGACGCTTGGCGGGGTCGCCCACCTTGCGGTCGCCGTTCTCGATAAATCCCACTACTGAGGGAGTGGTGCGGTTGCCCTCGCTGTTGGCGATAACAACCGGCTCGTTACCTTCCATGACTGATACACAACTATTAGTTGTTCCTAAGTCGATTCCAATGATTTTTCCCATGATATTCTATTTTTTTTGTTTGCTTGTTAATGAAAATATTTTGCCCAATAATCATCAATCCCCGTGCCAAAGCGACATGCAGGCACGGGGACTGACAAAATGGCAGGGCGAGCCATGAGGCCAGACCCTCCCTCATGCCAAAAAGAGGCCTACATCCTTCATCCCCGGCCTTTGTGCCAGACAAATGTCAGGCAGACTGCCTACAGGGGGCAGCCCTAGCGCAATCGGCCTCCCACCCAGTGCGCGTACGCTCTGATTATGAACGACAAAAGATGCTTGCAACATCTTTCTAAGGCATTGAGTCCTAGAAACAACTTAAGCCAAACTATGACTTATCTGAGAAGAGGCGGAGGCGCGCTTTGTGGGAGATGGGAAAAGGGAGAGGAAAAAAACAATCCGCAGCACAATATAAATAAAATGTACGCGTTAATGAGGCTATGATGAAACACAGACGTATATTCAAAACGATAGGACTTCTGGCTGTTGCCTTGCTTCTGACCATGCCGGCAGAGGCGCGCAAGAAGCCCACTTACGAGATTACCCTCAAAATCAATAACGGCCGCGACACCATAATGTACTTGGGACGCTATTATGCCCGCGGCAACGAGGTTATAGATACTGCCGTCAGAGACAAGAAGGGGCGGTTTGTTTTTACCGGCACCACCGACACGCTGGTCCCCGGCCTCTACTTCTTTGCTAACCCCAAGGGCAACTATGTGGAGTTTGTGGTGTACCATGAGAAGCCCTTCTTCACCTTTGAAACCGAGCAGAGGAACTGGACATCGAACATGACCGTGAAGGGGAGCAAACAGAACGAGTTCTTCTTCGACTTCCACAAGCACGACGCCCGCATCGATGCCGATTTGCGGGAGCACGAGCTGACGATGGATTCTGCCACCTTTGCCGCCTATAGGCAGCAGCAGCTGCGCAAGTTGGACAGCATCAAGATAGACTACATCAACAGCAACCCCTCCATGTTCCTCTCCAAGATGATGCAGGCCACGAAGGACGAGGAGCCCCCACTGGTGGACGAGCATGGCGACACCCTCACCCTCCGCCAGCGACAGCAGTACTTTATAGACCACTATTTTGACAAAATCCCGTTGGACGACAACGCCATTATCCGCACTCCCAAGATGGTGTTCTATGACCGTGTGATGGCCTTCTTCGACAGCTACATCAAGTACGCGCCCCCACAGGCCGTCATCCGCTATGTCGACACCGTGCTGAACCGTGCCATGCCCGCCAAGGACGTCTTCAACTACCTGATGATTACCCTTATGCAGAAATACCTGCAGAGCAACGTGGCGGTGTACGACGAAGTGTATGTCCACATCACCAAGAACTATTATGCCACCGAGGCCAACACCTTCTCCCCTCCGTCCAATATAGAGAAGGAGCTGACACGTGCCAACAAATGGGAGCGGCTGCTGGTGGGACGTGTGGCCCCCGAGCTCATCCTCTACGACACCCTGCATGTGCCCCACTCGCTGCATGCGCTGCCCAGCAAATGGAAGCTGCTCATATTCTGGTCGCCCAACTGCGGCCACTGCCAGCACATCATCCCCACGGTTTATAAGATATTCGAGAAATACCAGGCCGAGTACGACATCATGGCGTTCACCATCCTGAGCGACCCCGACGACAAGACCCGCAAGGAGTGGAAGGAATTCATGGTGAAACATGAGATGAACAGCCCCGCATGGCTCTGTCTCGACGGCGGTGAGGCCAACGTGGACTGGCACGATGTGTACGACATCACGTCCACTCCCCAGATATACCTGATAGACGAGAACAACGTCATCCAGGCCAAGAAACTGGGTGAGAACAGCCTTGAGAACATCATCAAAGCCATCTGTGGCGGCGAAGAGTAAGCCTTTCAGAAACAACAACCGAATTAACAACACTTCAACATATTAACCAATGAGAAGAAATACAATCTTAATCGCGAGCTTTGCAGCCATGACGCTGCTGGCCGCAGGATGTAAAAAGAACATGGACAATCCTTTCTTTACCGAATGGGGAACACCGTATGAGATTCCCGACTTTGCAAAAATCAAGACCGAGCACTACATGCCCGCCTTCCAGGAAGGCATGCGCCAACAGCTGGAAGAAATCGACGCCATCGTCAACAATGCAGAGGCTCCCACCTTCGAGAACACGATAGAGGCCTACGAGTACAGCGGGCAGCTGCTGGACAAGGTGGCTGGCGTGTTTTTCAACCTCAGCGAGTGCGAAAACAGCGACGAGATGGAGGCCATAGCCGAAGAGGTGACGCCCCTGCTGTCGGCCCATGGCGACAACATAGCCCTCAACGCCAAGCTGTTCGAACGCATCAAGACCGTTTACGACCAGAAGGACCAGCTGAATCTGAACCCCGAGCAGATGCGCCTGCTGGACGAGACATACAAGGGCTTTGTGCGCAGCGGTGCCAATGTGCCCGAGGAGCAGCAGGCCCGCTTCCGCGAGCTGAACGAGCAGATAGCCTCGCTCACCCTCCGTTTTGCCCAGAACGTGCTGAAGGCCACCAACGCCTATGAGCTGGTGCTCGACACGGCACCCGCAGGCCTTACCAACGACCAGATAGCCGCTGCCAAGGAGGCTGCCGACGCCGACTCGGCCACCAAGGGCAAACTGGTCTTCAGGCTCAACCTCCCCAGCTGGGAACCCTTTATGCAGAATTGTGCCGTCCGCGACCTGCGCAAGCAGATGTGGGAAGCCTACAGCACCCGCTGCAACGGTGGCGAGTTCGACAACCTCAAGATTATCGACACCCTGGTCAACCTGCGACTGGAGCGTGCCAACATTTTGGGATTCCCCACCCATGCCGACTATGTGCTTGACAACTGCCTGGCCAAGACCCCGAAGGCCGTTTACGACTGCCTGATGCAGATTTGGCGTCCCGCCCTGAACAAGGCCAAGGCCGAGTGTGCCGAATACCAGAAGATGATAAAGGCCGACGACCCCACCGCCAAGCTGGAGCCGTGGGACTGGCGCTATTATAGCGAGAAACTGCGCAAGGAGAAATACGCCCTCGACGACGAGGTGGTGCGCCCCTACTTCTCGCTCGACAATGTACGCGAAGGCGCCTTCGCCACTGCCGGCAAGCTCTACGGCATCACCTTCCGCGAGAACCCCGACCTGCCCACATACAACAAGGAGGCCCACGCCTACGAAGTGATGGACGGCAACCAAGTCATCGGCATCCTCTACATGGACTTCTTCCCCCGTGCCAGCAAGCGCAGCGGTGCTTGGATGACCGAGTTCCGCGGGCAGCAGGTGAACCAGAAGGGCGAAAACGTCATCCCCATCATCCAGGTGGTGTGCAACTTCACCAAGCCCACAGGCGACAAGCCCTCGCTGCTGAACTTCGACGAGAGCGAGACGCTCTTCCACGAGTTCGGCCACGCCCTCCACGGGCTGTTGAGCAAATGCCACTATCCCTCGCTGGCTGGCACCAACGTGCCGCGCGACTTTGTAGAACTGCCTTCGCAGATTATGGAGAACTGGTGCCGCAACCCGCAGGTGATGAAGACCTACGCCAAGCACTATCAGACCGGCGAGAGCATCCCCGACGAGCTGATTGAGAAGATTGCTGCCGCGCAAACCTACGGTCAGGGCTTTATCAACACCGAGTTGCTGGCCGCCTCGCTGCTCGACATGGACTACCACAGCATCGCCGTGAAGCAGTCTATCGAACCCAACCAGTTCGAGGCCATGCACCTAAACGCCATAGGCCTTATACCTGAAATCATCAGCCGCTACAAGAGCTCCTACTTCCAGCATATCTTCACCACGGGTTACGATGCCGGATACTACAGCTACACCTGGACCGCCATCCTCGACCACGACGCCTTTGCTGCCTTTGTGGAGAGCGGCGACCTCTTCAACCCCGAGCTGGCCAAGAAGTTCCGCCACATCTTGGAGAGCGGCAACACCGAAGACCCGATGCAGATGTACATCAACTTCCGTGGCAAGGAGCCTAGCGTCACCCCGCTGCTGAAAGACCGTGGACTGATTTAAAATTGAAAGGTGAAAATTGATAATTGAAATTTGGCTGGCGCGGCTGACTGTCAATTCGCTAATCATTATGAATTGAAAGGTGAAAATTGAAATTTGGCTGACGCGGTTGACTGTCAATTCCCTAATCGCTAATCACTATGTCAGAAGAAATCAAGAAACTATACCGCAACCCCCGCGACAAGCGTATCGCGGGGGTATGCAGCGGTATTGCTGAATACCTCAACGTGGATGTCACTGTGGTGCGCATCCTCTTTCTGATTGCCCTGCTGTGCTTCGGCACGGGATTGGGCATATACCTCATCGTGTGGCTGCTGGCGCCAGAAAAAGCTTGATTGAGATATGAAAAAGCTTGCAATACTTATTATAGCCCTGCTCCTAATGGGTTTGACTCAGGCGCAGGATGCTAAGGAGGCGGCTATCGTAGGGTATACGACCCCCAATTACGAACAAATCAAGAAGGACTGTACCGACAAGCACAGCTTTCGCTATTACCCCAATCTGGTCAAGCGATTCGCTGCGGTGGACACGTCGCTGCAGGTGGAAGACTTACAGACGTTATACTATGGGCAGGCTTTCCTTGATGGCTATAACCCATATCAACGTTATGACGAGTTTGACCAAATCCGTGCTATCATGAACAAGGATGAGGCACCCACTATTGAGGACACTCGAATGATTGTCAAACTTGCCAACGCTGTCATCGCCAAGAATCCTGCTGAGCCGATGGCCTATTACTACAAGTTTGTAGGACAGAGCATGGCGTGTGAGTACTTTGGGGGTGACACGGCTGAAATGCAGAAGTCGCAACTGCAGTTTCAGATGCTGTTCTACACCATTGCCAGCACAGGCAACGGCATCACACCCGAAGTGGCCATGCATGTGGTGAACACATCGCATGAATACATGATGATGAACATGTACGGCTTCAGTAGCCGCCAACAAGCTTTGATGAGCATTGAGGGGCACAACTACGACATGTTTGTGCTAGATTCGAACGACTACGCTGTAGACACGTTATATTTCAACATTGACCGCATAGTAGGAGCTTGGAGCAGTCTTTTCGACATAGAAGAAGAGGATGAGATGGGCCCCATCACTTCCTACTACCCTGATTTGGGTGTTAAGTTCGTGCTGGAACTGAAAAAGCCCAAGCGCAAGAACAGCCAGTTTGTGCTGGTGTCAGAAGCGCCTGTGTATGACACGCTGATTTTTAACCGTGACAGCCTTTTCAAAGAGCCCGTCCCTGAGAACCAGATAGTGGGCTACTTCTGCCACATGCGCCTGTCCGAGAGTAGCGAGAAGGTGTACAACTGTCTTGTATTCATCAGCAACTGCAAGAAGGATTGGCTGTATTACGACACCTACATCGCGACGATAGGCCATACCGACGACTTCAGCCCCACATCCAACGAGGGTATGCCACGTGGTGTGATGATGAATGAGATGTGGCTTAGCGACGTGCGTCAACTCCGCATCACCAACATCCGCACGAAGAAGTAAGAGCTCCAACAAAAGAGACTTCCCAAAACTGCCTTATGGTGGTTTAGGGAAGTCTCTTCAATTATATAGGGCCGTTGCCTACAGCATCTTCTTCACCATCTCGGCCAATTCGTTGGCGCGGGCTTCGGTGTGTCAGCAACGTGCCTCGTCTGTTTGCGGATGGCAGCTGCCCATCACTAAAACAATAGGTGCCTGCCAAAAACTGAAAAATAATCCTTACGTCTTACTTATACATTTTCAACTGAATACAATTTCAATAGGTCCGCCAATGTCAGATTGAGATTAACACTCTTGCGTTTCTCTTTCGTTTCATTGAATAGTTTCTCTATCAGTTCTCGTTTAACACTGTCATTTCCGTAATGAATCTGCCTATGGCATGTAGGACATAAACATACTATGTTGGCCTGACAATCTATATTAACATGTTGTGTATCCCAATAATACTTGGCATTTGTATAAGTGCAAGGAATCAAATGGTGTCCTTCCATATATGGATTTCCTTTTGCAGTCTTGAAGGTAACATGATTACGATTGCCAGCACATTCATATTTAGCTGCTACCAATGCTTGTTTAGCTACGATTGCACTTTTTGCTACGTTTAATGAACCTTTGTATGTCGCAAAGTTTGGTTCCTCTTGTGAGTTGTCACCCATTCGCGTACAATCAGGCTCATCAACTTTTTGTATTTCTAATTGGAATGATATGTCATCGTCATAATCTTTCCTGCTCAAACACTTCTTTAGATATTCAAACAGTTTTTTATCCAGCTCAGGGTATTTCCCTTTGTAGAATCTCTGCGAACGAAACATCTTGTTGCTGTATTCATTAATCTTTATCACAAACTTTGATTCCTCCATCCTCAGATCTATCATATTATCTGATTCAATTGAATAGGAGCAATATCCATTTTTTTTGTCAAGACAACGATTTAGAGACTTGTCAACTATAGACTTTCTGTGAACCGTTGCATTTTCACAAAAAGCAATTACTTCTCGATCATTAGAACCTCTCTGTTTTTTTACATATATAACTGTTACACCACTTATCGTCTTTGCTTTAGGAGATGCCCCAAGTCTGGTTATATTCACATTATCGAGAGGAGGACAATAGCCGTAATAACGCCCATCTATCTTGTTTTTTTCAAGATTCAAGACTTCATGTCCTATAAACTCACTAACATAACTACCTGAGAAGAGGTCAACAACCATCATAGGCCGTTCAGCGACGTCTAGGGACATTGGATCAAAATCTTCCAATGAATCGAACACCGATTTGATGTAATCCATATATGGACCTTCTTTGCAGGATGGTTTCTCAATACTACTACCGCCTTTGAATCCACGCTTTATGAGTTCGTCTTCATTTAATTGCTTACCATTATATTCAGCAACAAAACGAAGCCTGTATGTAATGTCATCTTTAGATAGGGAGATACAATAGTCACCATCTTCACGCTTCACACCTTCCTTCTCTACCCGCATCTTGAAACGAACTTTTCGTTCGTCAGACATAAATACATACACGGTGTCCCCAATAGCAAACTTGTAGTTTTTGCCCATTGCCCAGCTAATAAATCCTAAGTTGTGGATTGCATCAGCATGATTACACTTGTTTCTATTGGCATATATTAGCCAGGTGCGGATTGAAGAGTTCATTGTATTTTATTTTTGGATTTCACGCTGCAAAGATACATAAAAATAATCATTCGCTAAAAAACCATTCAAAGAAAGACCGTTGTGATAAAAAAATGGGTCTTCCGACAAATGCGTAGGTGAGGCAGCTGTCCGAATAGCACATTTGCGCGATTTTGTGCATGGTAGGAAGTATGCCGAAGCGAGAAAACGATAGTTGTGAAGGAACCAATACATTCGGTTATAGCATCATGCAAAAATTGTGAAATGTGAAATGTGAAATGCGTGTGTTTTTTTCCGCGATAGAGGCTATTTATTGTATAAATTATTAATTATTAAATAATTATATTAATAATACCATATTATAAGCCTCTCAAAAAACCAAAATTCATTGCATTTCACATTTCACATTTCACAATTGAACGTATGTAGCTGTCGGTCACTATGTTTGCCTTACAAATTGTGAAATGAAGTGTGAAATGAGGAGTGAACAGTGGCTTCTCACCTATTGTTATTGTCATCCGGTGCCACTTCCTGCCACTTTTTTTTACACAAAGTGGCACCCTAATTCTCCTCTTTTTCGGTATAACTATATCAAACGCGGATACACTCTGCCTTCGTCATGCCTTCGTCGTGCCTTCGCTCCTAAGGGGGAGGCAAGGTGTATCCAACACGGGGTGAAAAAGTCCCCATCATCACCTATCCATTTAGCGGATGAACAAAAAAAAATGACCTCTGGCGCTGAGCACCACAGGTCACTCTCTTTTGTATAGAATCATTAGATTTCGGCCATAACCATTTGTGCCAATTCGTTGGCGCGGGCTTCGGTGTGGGATTCGCTATAGATGCGGATGATGGGCTCGGTGTTGCTCTTGCGCAGGTGCACCCAACCGTCTTCGAAGTCGATCTTCACACCGTCGATGGTGCTCACCTGGCAGTCGGCTTTTGAGCCATAGAGGGCGGCCACTTTCTTGAGCAGTGCGTCCACATCCATGTCAGGGGTGAGGTCTTTGCGGTTCTTGGAGATGATATAGTCGGGGTAGGTCTTACGCAGCTCGCTCACCTTCATACCTTTCTTGGCCAGGAGGGTGAGGAAAAGCGCTACGCCCACCAGTGCGTCGCGGCCATAGTGCAGCTCGGGATAGATGACACCACCGTTGCCTTCGCCGCCGATGACGGCACCCGTCTGGCGCATGAGGGTGGTGACGTTCACTTCGCCTACGGCGGAGGCGTTGTACTCGCAGCCGGCATATTTGTGGGTGACATCGCGCAGGGCGCGGGAAGAGGACATGTTGGAGACGGTGTTGCCGGGAGTGTGGCTCAGCACATAGTCGGCCACGCTGACGAGGGTGTATTCTTCGCCAAACATCTCGCCGGTTTCGCACACGAGAGCCAGGCGGTCCACATCGGGGTCAACGACAATACCCAAGTCGCAATGCTCCTTGGCCACGGTGTCGGCAATCTGGGTGAGGTTGGCGGGGATGGGTTCGGGGTTGTGGGCGAAATGGCCGGTAGGTTCGCAGTTGAGTTCCACCACATCGTTCACGCCCAAGGCGCGGAGGAGACGGGGGATGGCGATGCCGCCGGTGGAGTTGACGGCATCCACGCAGACGCGGAAGTTGGCCTTGGCAATAGCCTCGCGGTCAACGAGGGGGAGTGCCAGCACACGGTCGATATGGTGGTCGATGGTGTCGAAATCCTCGGTCACCTGGCCCAAGGTGTCGACATCGCAATAGTCGTAATCTTCGCTGTCGGCAATGCGGATAACCTCATTACCCTCTGCCGCATCGATGAACTCGCCACGGCTGTTGAGGAGCTTCAGCGCGTTCCAGTGCTTGGGATTGTGGGAGGCGGTGATGATGATGCCGCCGTCGGCATGTTTGTCAATCACCGTCATCTCGGTGGTGGGGGTGGTGGAGAGGCCCGTCTCAATAACGTCCACGCCCATGCCCTGCAGTGTGCCGACGACCAGCCGGTCGACCATGGCACCGCTGAGGCGTGCGTCGCGACCTACCACAAGGGTGAGGCGTTTGCCTGTGTTGTTGCGTTGGAGGAATGTGGCAAAAGCCGTGGTGAACTTCACCACATCGATGGGGCTGAGACCGTCACCGGCTTTGCCGCCGATGGTGCCTCTGATGCCCGAAATGGATTTAATAAGACTCATATTGCTGTGTTTTCTGTTCTTTCTTTGAGAATGCTTAAAATGATATAACGCGACATTCTGTCTTTTATTGTATGGGGTACACCAATTCGTCTTCGGCGGCAATGTCGGGAGAGTCGTATTGGGTGTCGAGCTGGTAGACATGGTGCAGATGGTGGAGCTGCTGATGGCGCAGAGCCTCTTCGACTCTGTCGGCACAAAGGGAGAGGTGTTTACGCACATCGGTCTCCTAGAAACGCAGTACCGTCCACCCTAGGGTCTTGAGGCGTAGGTCCACCCGTTTGTCGCGCACCATGTTGCGCTCTATTTTGGCATACCAGAAGTCGCGGTTGCTTTGAATGCGCTGGCGTTTGTCTTTCCAGTCGCGGCCATGCCAGAACTCACCATCCACAAACACCGCCACCTTGCGCCCCTTGAAGCAAATGTCGGGGCTTCCCGGCACAGAACGCATGTTCTTGCGATAGCGCAACCCCCGCCGCCACAGCTCGCGTGCCAGCATCCGTTCGGGCTGGGTGCCGTTGCTGCGGTTGGCCTGCATGCAGCGGCGACGCTGTTCGGGCGTGAGACGGTCGGTCATGGGAATTGAGAATTGAGAATTGGGCTGTTGCCAAACTTCTTAGTTTTTAACTCATGGTTCTTACTTCACGTATGGCTTTGCACAACTGGTCGGGGCATGAGGTGCCTTTCCAGCCGCATCGGATGCCTTCCAAGCGGTCAAGCACATCCTCTATCTTCATACCTTCCACCAGGCGGCTTACGCCCTGTGTGTTGCCGTCGCAACCCCCGATGAATTGAACATTGTGCAGCTTCCCATCGACGATTTCGAAATCAATCGCCTCACTGCAGGTACCTTGGGTTTGATAAGTGTATCTCATTTTTTCTGTTTTTTTCTAGTATTACTAGTAATTCTAGAGAGGCTAGTAGTACTGGTTTTTCTTAACTAAACAATTCTCTGAAAGCTTCTTCAATAACGCTCACGGTGACGATATTGATTTTGTAGCGTTTGCGGTCGACGCTTTTGGCATCGTACTTGGAGACGAAGATGCGTTCGAAGCCCAGCCTATCGGCCTCGCTGATGCGTTGCTCCACACGGCTGACGGGTCTCAGCTCGCCGCTCAAGCCCAATTCGGCTGCAAAGCAGATGCGGGGCGATATGGGCATGTCCACATTGCTGCTGAGAATGCTGCATGCCACAGCCAGGTCGGTGGCGGGGTCGTTGACACGGATGCCGCCCGCCATGTTCAGGAATACGTCCTTCGCTCCCAGCTTGAAACCGCAGCGTTTCTCCAACACAGCCAGCAGCATGTTCATGCGCCTCATGTCGAAGCCGTTGGCGTTGCGTTGGGGGGTGCCGTAGACGGCGGTGCTTACGAGCGACTGAGCCTCGACGAACATTGGACGCGCCCCCTCTAGAGTAGCAGCCACAGCCGCGCCGCTCAGCTCCTCATCGCGGTGGGATAGGAGCAGCTCCGACGGGTTGGGCACTTCGCAAAGACCGTTGCCACGCATCTCGAAGATGCCAATTTCAGCAGTAGACCCGAAACGGTTTTTCAAAGTGCGAAGGATGCGGAAGCCATAGTTGCGGTCGCCTTCGAACTGCAACACCGCATCCACTATATGCTCCATCACCTTGGGTCCTGCCAGCGTGCCGTCCTTGGTGATATGCCCTACCAGCAGCACCGGCACGCCATTTTCTTTGGCGTAACGTTGGAACTGGGTGGTGCATTCGCGTATCTGCGACAGGCTGCCCGCCCCTGACTCGATAGCCTCGGTGCTCACAGTCTGGATAGAATCCACTATCAGCAAGTCGGGCTCCACCCCAGCCACATGCTCGAAGATGCGCTCCATGGCGGTCTCGCTCACCACATACAGCTCTCCCTTCGCCACCCCTATCCTATCGGCGCGCATCTTTATCTGCTCCTCGCTTTCCTCGCCACTCACATACAGAATCCTTCGGTCGGGGATGGCCATGGCGGTCTGAAGGAGCAACGTACTCTTTCCGATGCCTGGCTCGCCACCCAACAGCAACAGGCTGCCGGGTACGATGCCGCCACCCAGCACACGGTCGAACTCGGCACAGCGGGTAGGCATGCGCTGAGTCTCGCTATACACCACCTGCTGCAACAGTTTCGGCTCGCTGGCCTTTGTCGATTTATGCTTCGACCTAACGGGTGCGTCGCGTTGCACCACCTCCTCGTCGAAAGTGTTCCACTTGCCACAGGCGGGACATTTGCCCAACCAGCTGCTCGACTGGTAGCCGCACTCGCGACAGTAAAAGTATGTTCTTGATTTTGCCATAGTTCTTTATTTATCAATGAATGTCGCTAGCAAGTTGCTCTAATTAATGTCGCCGGCGACTCGCCGGTTCAACAAGTCGCACAACTCCTGCGGCTTCATCGTCAATCCCGATGCCGCAATGCTCTCCTGCGCACCCACCATCCCTATATTCAAGTGTCGCACAGCGCGTCCCGTCTTCGAAGCGTCCTGCAACCTGCGCTGCTCCTCCTGATTATCGAAATGCACGGCTATAAATTCCTGCCCACTCATTTGTGTCATTTTAAACTCCTTCACCTCATCAAATCGGTATTCCGACCGTCTGCACAATGTTGTACACACTACCTTGTCGGCCATTACCACTACCGCCGGTCGTCCCAACAACCGCTCCCACAACGCCACCAAGGGAAAGAACAAAGCCATTATGCCAAAAAATATCAGTCCAAGCCAAAACAGCCAATCCCCTCTCAAAGCGGGGTCTTCAATAACGAGCCACACAAACAACCCCACGAACCCCAGCGACAACAATACCGCCCACCATATCCTGCCTCCCCACGGGGTGTGGTATATGCGAACCTCGTTCATGGTTTAGAACTCGTCAATCACCTTGTCCACCCGATACAGCTTGTCGCCACGGTGCAGCAGCTCGGAGGTCTTGACGCTGAACACGTCGCCTTGCTTCACCTCCTGCACTGGCTGTGCGCTGTCGCCCAGCCGCAGTTCTGCCACAGTGGCACGGTACACACCGGTGGTCTGCCCCGTAACCATCAAGTCCTCACCCACACGCAGATGCTCGGCAGTTTCAATCTTCATCTCCGCCACCTGCGGACGGGTATAATAATTGGTCACCTTGCCCAGATAGACCTTATTTTCGGTAGCCTGTGAGCCATACCGCTCGCTCCATTCGCCCATCTTACGACCCAGATAGTAGCCGTCCCAGAAGCCGCGGTTGAACACCGTGCGCAACCGTTCGGTCCACGCGGCTATCTTCTCCTGGGTATAGGTACCATCGCCCACGGCCTGCACGGCCTCTTTGTAACACTCCACCACCGTCTTCACATAATCGGCCGAACGTCCGCGCCCTTCAATTTTCAACACACGGACTCCCGCCTTCATTATCTTGTCCAAGAAACCGATAGTACACAAGTCCTTGGGCGACATGATATACTTGCCCGAGACCACCAGCTCGGTGTCGCTCTCCAAGTCCTTGACCAGATATTCGCGGCGGCACAACTGCAGACATGCGCCGCGGTTGGCACTGTAGTTATACTCGTCGAGGCTTAGATAGCATTTGCCACTTACGCTCATACACAATGCCCCATGGGCGAACACCTCCACCTGCACCAGCTCCCCTTTGGGACCGCGGATGTCGTTATCGTGTATGAACTGTGTAATCTCTGCCACCTGCCTGAGCGGTAGTTCTCGGGCGGTAACCACCACATCGGCCCACTGGGCAAAGAAACGGACGGCCTCCACATTAGAAATATTGCACTGGGTGGAGATATGCACCTCCACACCGATGCTGCTGGCATAAGTAATCACCGCCATGTCCGAGGCGATAATGGCACTGATGCCAGCAGCCTTGGCGGCCTGAACCAGTGAGCGCATCTCCTCAATCTCATGATTGTAGATGATGGTGTTCACCGTCAGGTAGGTGCGCACGCCATGCTGGTGGGCGATGTCGGCGATGCGCGCCAAATCCTCCAATGTGAAGTTGGCAGCAGAACGGGAGCGCATGTTCAAGTTCCCCACGCCGAAATAAACAGCATCGGCACCCGCCTGTATGGCGGCACTGAGGCTCTCATACGACCCCACTGGGGCCATGATTTCCACCCGCTGAAGCGTTCTGTTGCTGTCTGCCGATTCCATGGCTATTAAATATGAATTATTTCAACTTAATGTCAATGGGCTGCAACATATTCTCGGGCTTCAGTATCTCGTCCAGCTGCTCCTTGGTGAGCAGCCCATGCTCGAGCACCAGCTCATACACGCCGCGGCCGGTTTCGGAAGCCTCCTTGGCAATCTTGGTACTCTGCTTGTAGCCGATGATGGGATTGAGCATGGTGACGATTCCGATGGACTGTTCCACCAGTTGGCGGCAACGTTCCTCATTGGCACGGATGCCGTCGATACACAAGGTGCGCAGCGTGTCGAGGCCGTTCTCGAGCAGATGGATGCTCTCGAAGAGGGTGTAGGCAATGACCGGCTCCATGACGTTGAGCTCCAGCTGGCCGTTGTCGGAGGCGAAGGTAATGGCCATATCGTTGCCGATGACCTTGTAGCACACCTGGTTCATCACCTCGGGGATGACGGGGTTTACCTTGCCGGGCATGATGGAAGAGCCGGGCTGGCGTTCGGGCAGATGAATCTCGTTGATACCGCAACGGGGACCGCTGCTGAGCAGACGCAGGTCGTTGCACATCTTGTTAATCTTGATGGCCAGACGCTTCAGCGAACTGCTATACTGAATCATGCAGCTGGTGGCGCTGGTGGCCTCGATGAGGTTGTCGGCCAGCGAAATGTTCCAACCGGTAATCTTGCGCAGTGCGTGGATGCAGGCTACGCTGTAACCCGGCAGCGAGCAGATGCCCGTGCCGATGGCGGTGGCACCCATATTGACGATAAGGAACTCGTCGGCAGCATTGCGCAGGTTGGCCAGCTCGCCGCGCAGTGAGGCAGCAAAGCCGCCAAAGGTCTGCCCCAAGGTCATAGGCACGGCATCCTGCAGCTGGGTGCGCCCCATCTTGATGACATGGGCAAACTCCTGGCTCTTTCTGTCGAGCGAGTCAATCATCCTCTCCAGCCGGGGGATAAGCTCCAGATGTTCCAGACACATAGCCATGTGTATGGCACAGGGGTAAGCATCGTTGGTACTCTGCGAAGCGTTCACAACGTCGTTGGGCGAGCAATACTGGTATTCGCCACGCTTGTGGCCCATGTGCTCAAGAGCCAAGTTGGCAATCACCTCATTGGCAGCCATATTGGTGCTGGTGCCAGCACCGCCCTGAATCATATCGATGGGGAACTGGTCATGATACAGACCGCTTATCAACTGGTCGCAGGCCCAAATGATGGCATTGCCCTGCTCCTCGGTAATCATACCCACCTCAACATTGGCCATGGCAGCAGCCTTCTTGGTGATGGCCATACCCTTGATGAAGTTGTGATAATTGCTCAGCAGCTGGCCGCTGATGTGGAAATTCTCTATAGCGCGAACAGTTTGTACTCCATAAAGTGCCTCCTCCGGCACCTGACGCGAACCGAGAAGGTCGCTTTCTTCACGAAAAGATTTCTCTTTAGTCATAATTAGTATGTGGTATCAAGTCAATTAAAACGTATACTCAATTGTGGGACAATACAATGCAAACGAAAGTCATTGGTAAAATCCGCTGCAAAGATACACTTTTTTAATGGAGAAACGAGAAATGCACCTTTATTTTCCACTTTTTATATTCCCGTATCAATATTTTTTACGTATCTTTGCACCGCATATAAGAGAGAAGAAATAATGTTAAATACTTAAACATACGAGGAATACCCATGCCTAGAAAAGTAGTAAGGGATAAAGAGAAGCCGTTCAATGCCGGCCTGCCCATCGTCGGGTCGGTCATCAAGACCGTTGCAGAGATAGGCAACATACCCACCGAAGCCAAACAAAAACTGGTCAACCCCGTCAAAGCCCAGCGTCGCGAACTGCGCAAGCTGCTGCGGAGGGCGCAGAACACCGCCTTCGGCCAGAAATACCGCTTCCAGTTCATCCTGCATTCCAAGAACCCTATCGAAGCCTTCCGTCGGCTCGTGCCCGTGTTCGACTACGACAAGATGCACGACGAGTGGTGGTATCGCAACCTCAAGGGCGAGCGCAATGTGGCATGGCCCGGTAAGATAAAATACTTTGCCCTCAGTTCCGGCACCTCGGGAGCACCCAGCAAGTTCATCCCCATCACGCGCGCCATGCTCAACAGCATCACGCGGGCGGGCACCAAGCAGTACCTCTCGGCATCGCAATACGACTTCCCCGCGCGCTTCTACGACTCTGGCGTGCTGTGCATTGCTGGCAGCACCGACTTGCAGTACTTCAAGGAAGGCGACTACTATGCCGGCGACCTGTCGGGTATCTCTGCCGGGCGCATACCCAAGTGGTTCGAGTTCTTCTACAAGCCCGGCGAGGAAATATCAAAGATGAAAGACTGGCAGGACAAACTGGACGCCATGGTCAAGGCAGCCCCTACGTGGGACATCGGGGTGCTGGTCGGAGTGCCGGCATGGGTGCAGATACTGCTGGAACGCATCGTTGCAGAATACGGGTTGAAGAACATCCATGAAATGTGGCCCAACCTCTCGGTCTACGTCCACAGCGGCGTCGCCTTTGCACCGTATGAGAAAAGCTTCGAGCGACTCTTCGGCAAAGAGGTGCTATTCGTTGAAAGCTACCTGGCCTCGGAAGGATACATCGCCTACCAAGTCGACCTGAAACGCCGCAAGATGCAGCTGCTCGTCGACAACGGCAACTACTACGAATTCGTCCCCTTCGACGAAAACAACTTCGACGAAGAAGGCAACATCCGCCCCAACTGCAAAACGCTCACCCTTGCCGAAGTGAAGGAAGACGTAGACTACGCCATCCTCCTCAGCACCTGTGCCGGCACCTGGCGCTACCTGATAGGCGACACCGTGCGCTTCTCCGACGTGAAAAACTGCGACATGGCCGTCACTGGCCGCACCAAGCACTTCCTGAGCCTCACCGGCGAGCACCTGTCGCAAGACAACATGAACCGTGCCGTCGAGATGCTCTCCGAAGCCACTGGGGCCGACATCTGCGAGTTCACCGTCGCCGGCATACGCCACGACACCATGTTCGCCCACCACTGGTACCTGGGCACCGACGACCCGCTGGACCCCCAGCAGGCCCTGAAAATAATCGACGACAACCTCTGCCAGCTCAACGACGACTACAAAGTGGAACGCATGGAAGCCATCAAGCACCTCGACATCGACGTGCTGCCCACCCATATCTTCTACGACTTCATGCGCGACGAGATAGGAAAGGCTGGCGGAGCTTCCAAGTTTCCCCGCGTGCTGAAAGGCAAGCGATACGAGAGCTGGGTGAAATACCTGGACGAAAGAAAGAAACAGTAAAGCAGCAGGGAGGTGTGGAACCTCCCTGTTGTTCTTTCAGACCTTTATCCGAAGACATCCTCCCGAAAGCCTCTTCCACGTCCATCGCACCTGTAGAGTCAATCCCACAGCGCCCTCGGCGCACCGAATGCCCAACCCCAGCCTTTCATTTCCATTTTGTTACCACCTATTTAGAATTGATTTTCTGTCACCTAAATCAAATGCAACGAAACAACAAACAAAAAAGTGATCTCATACAAAGCAAAGGACGGCATCGGCATGAATGCGCCGCTTGGGAGGTGCGAGCTGGACGCCGCGCAATGGTGGCATGGGACCGCAGTTGCGCAAAAAGGTCTTATGGCGGATGAATGGATACGCATTGTTAGGTTGTTGAAAAGTTTTCATAGCCTTTTTTGCATTATATGTAAAAAAAGTAGTAACTTTGCAAGTTGGTTATCCACCTAACATTTAACATCATTTAATTATGATTAGAAAGATAGTATTTTGGTTCACACGCAGATACCGCTATACCACAGCATCCAGATGGGCAGTGTTGGCAATAGATATTTTCACTCTGATTGTCGCATTTGCCATCACCGATATGTTGCGACTGCGGATGATAAGCCACATCGACTGGCCTTCACTGATTGTTAAATTGGCTGCCTTCATTGTTTTAGCGTCCGTCTGCTATGTAATTGTTGGCACCCACCGCGCCATCATCCGCCACTCGGGCATGTATGACATATACAAAATCATCATCGCCAATGTGATGGCTGCTGCTGTCCTCGTTGTCTTTAACCTTGTCAACAACAACCACCCCATCATCCAGAACCGCTATACCCCTGCCTACAGCGAGATACTTATGACCTTCGCCCTGCAGATTGCCGCCATGCTTTCGGTGAGGCTCTTCCTACAGCGCATCTACAACGACTACATCCGCCGCCACCGCCCCACATGCAACGTGGTCATCTATGGAGCCGGGGCCGCCGGCACTATTGCCAGCAACGCACTGCATCAGGACATGACCCATGAATACCGCGTGGTGGCCTATCTGGACGATAACGCTCAGAAACACGACACCGCGCTCAACGGCGTGCGGGTGCTGGCCCCCCAGGCCGTGCTTAACAACAACTACATCGCCAAGCACAAGGTGGAGGTGCTGCTCATCGCCATCCCCTCTATCAAGGTGGCGCGCAAACAGGAGATAATGAACAAAGGCCTCGACCTCGGCCTCACCGTAAAGTCGGTGCCCCACATCAACAACTGGATTAACGACTCCTTTACGGCCAACCAGATTCACGACATTCAGATTGAAGACCTCCTGGAGCGCGAAAGCATCAAGCTCGACAACGTCAACATAGTCCGTGAGCTGGTCGACAAGGTGGTGCTCGTCACGGGTGCTGCCGGTTCGATAGGCAGCGAGATATGCCGCCAGCTTATCCAGTACCAGCCTTCGAAAATCGTGATGCTCGACCAGGCCGAATCGCCCATGTACGACCTACAGTTCGAGTTGCGGAGCAACGAGCCTTACAAACGGTATGCCGACCACATGGAATTTGTGATAGCCAATGTGAAAGACCGCCAACGCATGGCCGAGGTGTTCCGCACCTACAAGCCCCAGGTGGTCTACCATGCCGCCGCCTACAAGCATGTGCCTTTCATGGAGGAGAACCCCTACGAGGCCATCTATGTCAATGTCTTCGGCACCAAGAACGTCGCCGACCTCGCCATAGAGAACGGCGTGCAGAAGTTTGTGATGGTCTCCACCGACAAGGCTGTGAACCCCACCAACGTCATGGGTGCCACCAAGCGCATGGCCGAGATATACATCCAGAGCCGCAGCACCGCCCAGACCCACTTTGTCACCACCCGCTTCGGCAACGTGCTGGGTTCCAACGGCAGCGTCATACCGCTGTTCAAGAAACAGCTGGCTGCCGGCGGCCCGTTGACAGTTACCCACAAGGACATCATCCGCTACTTTATGACCATTCCCGAAGCCTGCAACCTTGTGCTTGAAGCAGGTGCCATGGGACAGGGTGGCGACATCTTTGTCTTCGACATGGGCAAGCCAGTCAAGATATACGATTTGGCCACTAAGATGATTCAGCTCTCAGGCCTCAAGAACATCAAAATCAAGGAAGTGGGGCTACGTCCTGGCGAGAAGCTCTACGAAGAGCTGCTGGCCACCAAGGAGAACACCATGCCCACCTATCACCCCAAGATAATGCGTGCCGAGGTGCGCAAATACTCCCTCGAAGACATCGACAAAGCCTATGCCGAGCTGTGGGAACTCATGCCCACCCTCGACCCGCTACAGCTTGTGGGCAAGATGAAGGCCATTGTCCCCGAGTTCAAGAGCAACAACAGCATCTACTGCCAGTTGGACAAATAGTGGCAAGTTACTGTTTCTCCGCCTCTTTCCGCTTGTTGCAATAGAAAAAGAACAGGCCGTAGGCGATAATGAGGACAAAGGCGACGAGGAAGGTGTAGAGGTTTTTGTCCGCCACATTCAGATACCCTATATTGATAATAAGTTGCAGCAGTGCATAGCCCGCCGACACCCAGAGGTGCGGCACATGGAGGTCGTTGACCAACGTTTCATACAGATGCTCGCGATGTGCCTCCAGAATATTACGCCCGTTGAGGAAACGCTTGACGATGGTCAGTATTCCGTCTGCTAGAAAGACGATGATGAAGCAGAGGTAGCTGACATTCTCGCCCACATCGGGCAAGGCCAAATCGTAGCGCACCAGCAGGAAAAGCACGGCGAAGCCCATTACGATGCTGCCCACGTCGCCCGAAAAGCAGCGTGCGTTGATGCGGAAGTTGAAGAAACCGAACACCAGAATGGCCACCAGGAGCAGGACAATCAAGTCTGGGTCGACGAAGTGTACCATCGTCCAATTGATATAGCCAAAGGTGCCTACCACTACCAGCGAATAGGCAGCCAACATGCCGTTGATGCCGTCCATGAAGTTGTAGACATTGAGCACCCCCGCGAACATGACCACGAGCAGAATCATCTGCCACGTCTGAAGGGTGGCAATGGAGGGGAAGAAGGTGAGCACGATGGCGGCCACCTGCACGCCCAACCGCAGCCAGCTGGGCAGCGGACGGAGGTCGTCGACATAGCTCACCACGCCGAGCAAGGTGGCTCCGAGCAGGAAGGGCAGATAGTTGAATTGATGGGTCAGGGCATACAGCAGAATGGCAAAATAAAACGCCACACCAGCCCCCAAGAGCGCCACTCGGTGGTGGGAACTACGCTGGTTGGGACGGTCTACAATATGGAAATGCCGCGCCACGGCGAAATAAAGCATTTCCAGCCCCAAGAGGGATAATGTCGTAATAATCAAGACAAAATTCATAGGCGAGCGTATCTAGTGGACGGATAGAATATGGTGCAAAGGTACGATTTTTTTTCAACTTCGTACCATTCCTTGGCTCCATCTCATTTTTTTTATGTATTTTTGCAAATTATAACGACTCAATATGAAACACTTTTTTACATCCCTTATCGCACCCCTGCGCTGGTATGAGAAGGTGGAATACTGCCTGATGGCCCTGATGGCTGTGGCTCTGCCTATCCATTGGAGGCTCGGCCTGTGGGGACTGGTCTTGCTCTTAGTCTTCACTCTGGTGAAGAGCGTCACCACCCACCGAATCGGCAACCCGTCTTTGACGCATCCCATACGGATTTGTCTCTACCTGATGATGCTGTACTATCTCGTGCATGTGTGCAGCGTGGCTTACAGTAGCGACTCGCAGGAGGGGTGGGCCATCGTGGGACTGAAACTACCCCTGCTGCTGCTCCCGCTCTATTTCCTGCTGAGCGACACCTCGTATTTAAGGAGGCAACACGTGTCCGCCTTCTCCTATCTATTGGCGGGCACCCTCACGGTGCGCTTCGTCATCATGGCAATAAGGGCCATCATCGGTTATCTGAATGGCACACCCATAAGCCTTTTGGTAGACTTTCACTTCGACCCTCTGCACCACAACTACATGGCCCTCTATCTTCTGACAGCCATCGCTTTGCTGTATGTGGAGCTGGTGCGTCACACCGACGACGCCCATTGGCGGGTGGGTCGATGGCTGTTGGCAGCCGACATGGTGGTGCTGATGATGTACCTGGTCATCCTGGGGTCACGTTCGGGACTGGTCGTTCTGGCGTTGTTGGCTGTCGCTTGTCTGGCCCATCTGGCCTTCGTCCGAAAACGATGGATGCTTACAGGACTGACGGTGGCGGCTTTGGTGGTGATGATAGGGGGCTCCTATCTGGCAATGCCGACGCTCTATTGGCGCATCATCTATTCGGTGGAGAAGATAGCTGCGGGCGAGCAGGGCGACGGTCGTCAGGTGATGTGGCAATGTGGCGCGGAGGCACTGAAAGGCCATGAACTTATCGGGTACGGCTGTGGCGGATACTGGGACGTCCTGCATGAACGGTATGTGGCTCATGATTTTGCCGAGGGCTACACTCACGAGAAATACAGCACACACAACCAATATCTCGAGACTGCCCTCTCTACAGGCATCATCGGGCTGGTTCTTCTTTTGGCTATGGTGATTATGCCCATGGTATTGGCCCTACACAAGCCTCGGCGCAACCTACCCATGATGCTGTTCAGCATCGTGTATGGCTTGTGCATTGCCTTCGAAGCCACCTTCGGCCGACAGATGGGTCTGCTGTTTGTCAGCTGGTGGTATTGTGCCTTACTACTCAATCCGGCTCCGCTTGAGCATCAAGAGCTGACAACCTCGCAGGGGTGATTCGCTTTTTTCCAGGAATTGCTCTTTGTTTTTTTATTATCTGAAAAAAAAGAAGTATCTTTGCAAGGTATTTCTAGTGTGCCACAGCACAAAAGAAACCGCAATTACGCATTGAGAATAAATTAATTATATATAGCATGCAAGACATCAGAATAGCGGTCATTGGCCTTGGATACGTAGGTCTTCCGCTGGCCAGACTCTTTTCCACCAAGTATCCCACCGTGGGATACGACATGAACCAAGCTCGTGTTGATGCCCTTATGGCAGGTCACGACAGCACTCTTGAAGTATCGGACGAACTTTTGCAAGACGCACTCAACAATCATGGTTTCCGTTGCACTGCCAACATAGAGGATATTCGGCAATGCAACTTCTACGTGGTGGCCGTCCCCACTCCTGTGGACCGCAACAATAACCCCGACCTCAGCCCCCTTTATGGTGCCAGCGAGGTAGTGGGAAAGGTCATCAAGAAGGGCGACATCGTGGTGTATGAGTCGACTGTGTATCCTGGTGTCACCGAAGACGAATGTATTCCCGTCGTGGAGAAGGTCTCCGGCCTCAAGTTCAATGTCGACTTCTATGCCGGCTACAGTCCCGAACGCATCAACCCTGGCGACAAGGTGCATACCGTGGAGAAAATCACCAAGATAACCTCCGGCTCCACACCCGAAGTGGCCGACATCATCGACAATGTTTATAACTCCGTCCTCATCAACGGCACTCACAAGGCCTCGAGCATCAAGGTGGCAGAAGCTGCCAAGGTGATTGAGAACAGCCAACGCGACATCAACATCGCTTTCGTCAACGAGCTCTCTAAGATTTTCACCCTGATGGGCATCGACACGCTGGACGTGCTGGAAGCCGCCGGCACCAAGTGGAACTTCATCAAGATGAACCCCGGCTTGGTAGGCGGCCACTGTATCTCGGTCGACCCCTACTATCTGGCGCAATGTGCCCAACGACTGGGCTATAACCCCGAAATCATCCTGGCGGGCCGCCGCATGAACGACGGCATGGGTGCCTACGTGGCCGACCAGACCATCAAGCTGATGCTCAAGAAAGGCATTCAGGTGCTCGGCTCCAAAATCATCATCATGGGATTCACCTTCAAGGAGAACTGCCCCGATGTGCGCAACACCCGCGTCATCGACATCTACCACGCCTTGCAGGAATACAATGCCGACATCACGGTCTACGACCCTTGGGCATCGCCTGAGCGGGTGAAGCACGAATACGGCATCGACATCGTCAACCAGCTGCCAACCAACAAATACCACGCCGCCATCATCGCTGTGGCACACCGCCAGTTCCGCGAGATGGAAATTGACTTCGACCAACTGCTCGAAAAGAACCACATCATCTATGACGTCAAAGGCATCATGCCGCGCGACCTCATTGACGGCAGACTCTAAAATGCTAACCCCTAATCTCTAATCCGTCTATGTCTAACTTTGCGCTTATCGGAGCAGCAGGCTACATAGCCCCGCGTCACCTCAAAGCTATCGCCGACACCCACAACGACCTCCTGGCAGCCTATGACAAGTTCGACAGCGTAGGTCGCCTGGACAGCTTCTTCCCCAACTGCTCCTTCTTTATCGAGCAGGAACAATTCGACCGTTTCTGCTCAAAACAGCAACGCACCGACAACCCCCTCCACTGGATATCGGTCTGCACCCCTAACTACACCCATGACGCCTTCATCCGCTACGGCCTCCGCCTAGGCTGCAATGTGATTTGCGAGAAGCCCCTGGTCCTCAATCCTTACAATATCGACAACCTCATCGACCTAGAGAAAGAGTCGGGACATGAGGCCTACACCATACTACAGCTGCGACTCCACGACTCCATCGTCGCTTTGAAGAAGAAGGTGGATGAAGGCCCCAAGGACAAGGTGTATGACGTGGACCTCACCTATATCACCTCTCGTGGCCGCTGGTACTACACCTCCTGGAAGGGGGATGTGCACAAGAGCGGCGGTGTGGCCACCAACATCGGAGTTCATTTCTATGACATGCTCCAGTGGATTTTTGGACCCGTACGGAAGAATATCGTCCATGTGATGTCGCACGACCGTGTGGCGGGTTACTTGGAGCTGCAACAGGCGCGTGTGCGCTATTTCCTGAGCATCAATGCCGAATGCCTCCCGCCCAATGCGGTAGAGGGGGAGAAACGGACTTTCCGCACCATCACCATCGATGGCGACGAGTTTGAGTTCAGCCAAGGCTTCACCGAACTGCACACCCGCAGCTACGAGGAGATTCTGGCGGGTCGCGGCTTCCGCATCAGCGAGGCGCGCAATTGCATCCAGATAGTCAGCGACATCCGCCACTCCACCCCCATCGGGCTCAAAGGCGACTATCACCCGCTGGCAAAACTGCCACAAGCCCCCCACCCCTTCGGCTGGGACGATATGAAGTACTGACATGCCCGCCCGCGTCTGCCATATCACCAGCGTCCATCCTGCCAACGATGTGCGCATCCTCTACAAGGAATGCCACTCGCTGGCACAACAATACGACACCTACCTTCTTGCCCCCAACGTAAGCGACAGCCTCGTGGAAGGTGTCCATATCGTCGGTGTCCCCCTCTCGTCCCATCGGCTCCGGCGGCAGATGCAGCTGGGACGTGTGCTGAGGAAGGCACTTGCACTGAACGCCGACATCTACCATCTGCACGACCCCGAGCTTATGCCGGTGGGGCTAAGAATACGCAGCCATGGGAAGAAGGTGATTTTCGACTCACACGAGGATGTGCCTATGCAGCTGCTCACCAAGGAGTACTTGCCCCGCTGGAGCCGCAAGCCGCTGTCGAGACTGTATGCCCTGTGGGAACGACACTGCCTGTCGCGCTACGATGCCCTCATCACCGTCACCCCTTCGATACTGGAACGGCTGCAGCACATCAACCCCAACAGCGTGATGGTGACCAACTACCCGCGCTACCAGGCTCTACCCCACAGCTATGGCCGTGAGGGGCAACAGTATGTGTGCTTTGCTGGCGAGGTGGCAGAACGCTACATGCACCATGTGGTGCTTGAGAGCCTCCGTCTCACCACGGCGAACTACCTTTTGGCAGGGCGGGTGTTCGTCGACTCTTACTTCCGGCAGCTGCAACAGTCCGACCAATGGTCACGTGTCGAGTACTTGGGTGTGCTCCCTCCCGATAAGGTAGGCGGCCTCTACCAGCGTGCCGACGTGGGGCTGGTACTCTTGGACTACTCGCCCAATGTCGGCTACCACAAAGGGACGCTGGGGGTGTTGAAGATGTTCGAGTACATGATGGCAGGCCTCCCTGTGGTGGCCACCGACTTTGAGCTGTGGAAAGAGATTGTGGAGGGACAGCAGTGCGGCATCTGCGTCAACCCCCACGACCCCCAGGCTGTCGCCGCCGCCGTCAACCACATCCTCAGCCACCCCGACATAGCACAACAAATGGGCAACAACGGCCGCAAGGCGGTGGAGACCCTCTACAACTGGGCCACACAGGAGCCAGTCCTTCTCGGGCTATACGAGAGGATTCTCGGAAACCTCCTGCCCCATCCCAATATCCCCCCATACTCAACTCTCAATTAATAAGATAACTATGGAATTCAGAGACTTAAAAAAGCAGTATCAAATGCTCAAAGGCGACATCGACCAGGCGATGGCAGACGTTGCGGCTTCGGGAGCATTCATCATGGGCGAACCCGTACAGCAGTTGGAGCAAGAGTTGGCAGCATACGTAGGTGTGAAGCACTGCATCTCCTGCGCCAACGGCACCGACGCGCTCACCCTTGCCCTGAAAGCACTGGGAGTGGGCAAAGGGGATGCGGTGTTCGTGCCCGACTTCACCTTCTTCGCCACCGCCGAAGTGGTGGCACTGGAGGGCGCCACCCCGGTGTTCGTGGATGTGGATCCCGCCACCTTCAATATGGACCCCAAAAGTTTGGACGATGCCATCCGTTCGGTCCATGACCATCTGACGCTGCGTCCCCGTGCGGTCATCGCCGTCGACCTCTTCGGACTGCCCGCCAACTACCCCCAGCTGCGCACCATCACCAAGCGTGAAGGCATGTACCTCATCGAAGACGGCGCACAAGGCTTTGGCGGTAGCATCAGGCTGCCCAAACCGTCGGGCGAAGGCTGGCTCAGTGCCAAGGCGTGCAGCTTCGGCGACATATCCACCACCTCCTTCTTCCCCGCCAAGCCTCTGGGATGCTACGGCGACGGCGGTGCGGTGTTCACCAACAACGACGAGTGGGCCTCCCTCATCCAGTCCTACCGTGTGCATGGTAAGGGCAGCTACAAATACGACAATGTCCGCATAGGCCTCAACTCACGCCTCGACACCCTCCAAGCCGCCATCCTCAAGGTGAAATTCAAGGCCTTCAGAGAACACGAGCTGGCTGACGTGAACCGCGTGGCCGACTACTACACCCAGCTCATCTCCGGCATGACCAAGTTTATCAAGAAGGAGATACGCATCACCACGCCCCACATCCCCGAGAACTACACCAGCAGTTGGGCGCAGTACACCATACAGCTTAGCGTCCCTTCAGGCAACGGCACCTTCAACCGCAGCGCCTTACAGGCCAAGCTGAAGGCCAAAGGCATCCCCTCGATGGTCTATTATCCCACACCCATGAGTGCCCAAACGGCCTTCAAAGAGAACCACAAGTTTGCACTCACGCCCCATGCCCGCCAACTGGCCGACAGCGTGCTCTCCCTACCCATGCACCCCTATCTCACGCGCGAAGAGGTGAGGCTGGTGGTCGAAAGCCTCATCAACAGCCTATAACGACATAGCTGCCCGCCGTGAACATCCTGATGATAAGCCACTATGCCGGCGCGCCACAATACGGCATGGAATTCCGCTCCTTCTACATGGCCCGCGAATGGGTGCGAATGGGGCACCAGGTGTGTGTCGTAGGAGCGTCCTTTTCCCACCTTCGCCACCGTCAGCCGTCGGCCACATCCGAAGTGATTGAGGGCATCCGCTATCACTGGCTGCCCACACGCAGCTATCAGGGTAACGGGATGGCACGGGTGATGACCATGTTCCAGTTCGTTCTCCGAGTCTTCCTGCGTATGGACAAGTGGGTCAGCTTCCAACCCGACGTGGTGGTCGCCTCGTCGGTCTACACCTTCGACATATACCCCTGCCGCCGCATAGCCCGCAAGACGGGCGCACGACTGGTGTATGAGGTGCATGACCTGTGGCCCCTGTCGCCGATGATTATTGGCGGCTACTCCCGGCGGCACCCCTTTATATGGCTTCTGCAACGGGGCGAAAACTATGCCTACCGCCATTGCGACAAGGTGGTGTCCATCATCGACAAAGCCTACCCCCACATGCAGCGTCATGGGCTGGCAGCGGAGAAATTCTGCTGTATTCCCAATGGTTTTCTGCTCGAAGAATGGGACTGCGGATGTCAGAAGCCGCTACCGGAGAGCCACCGGCTCCTGCTACGGCAGCTTCACGACCAAGGCAAAGTGGTGGTAGGGTTCGCCGGAGGTCACACCCAATCCACCGCGCTTC
The DNA here is from genome assembly GCA_017441565.1 of Bacteroidales bacterium. Lineage (GTDB taxonomy): Bacteria > Bacteroidota > Bacteroidia > Bacteroidales > P3 > Colimorpha. Next base: position 27,648 of record JAFRXG010000038.1, read on the forward strand.
ACATACTCATAGATGCCGCCAAGCAGCTACATCACCATGAGATGCTGGAAATTGTACTGGTTGGCCAAGGACCGCAGAAAGACGAGCTGATGGCTTCGGTCCAACAGGACAGCCTGACCAACGTACACTTCCTCCCCCCCGTCGAAAAACGGCAGATACCCTCCTTGCTGCAACTATTCGACATCGGCTATGCCGGCGGGGTACACAGCCCCCTGCACCAATACGGCACTTCATTCAACAAGGTCACCGACTACATGATGGCAGCCATACCCGTCCTGTTCTCGGTCGACGAACCCCACAGCCTGGTAGAACGGGTAGGCTGCGGCATCCAGGTGGAGGCCGAAAACCCTCAGCAGGTGAGCAACGCCCTGACCACATTGGCACAAATGAGTCGCGAAGCACGCTCCGAAATGGGAGCCAGAGGCCGCGCCTACGCCCTCGCCCATCTCGAATACCACACCTTGGCACAACAATTCATCGACGAATTAACCCACTAGCTCCCATCATGCCCATCCAAATTCTGACCGACAGTACCCACAGAATAGCCTATGCCACCGACGCCTCTGCCTACCGCGAGCTGCCTTTGGGCGTAGCCTATCCGAAAAACGAACTCGAGCTGGTCGAACTCATCCACGAAGCCCGTCGGCGGAACACCTGCCTTATCCCACGTGCTGGCGGCACCAGCATCGCCGGGCAGGTGGTCGGGAACGGCATCGTGGTGGACATGAGCCGCCACTTCAACCACATCCTATGCTTTAACCAAGAGGAGCGATGGGTGTGGGTGGAACCCGGCGTGGTGCGCGACGAACTGAACATCTTCCTCAAACCCTACGGCCTCTTCTTCAGCCCCGAGACCTCCACCAGCAACCGCTGCTGCATCGGTGGCATGGTGGGAAACAACTCCTGCGGCACCCACTCGCTCGTATACGGCAGCACCCGCCACCACGTATTGGAAATCAAAGGACTCCTCAGCGACGGCACCTCTTTCAGCACACGCCACAGCGACGGAGGCCCCCTGTTTCAGAAAATCACCGCCCAACTCAAAGGATGGGCATCCGACCCCTACACCAGAAAACTCATAACCGACAACTACCCCGACCCCTCACTGCGCCGTCGCAGCTGCGGCTACGCCATCGACGAAGGCATTGCCCCCCTCGTCAGCGGGCAAGACCTCATGCCCGACCTCAACGCCATTATCACTGGCTCGGAGGGGACACTCTGCCTTATCACTGCCGTCAAACTGTCGCTCGACCCCCTGCCCTCAGAACATAAGATGGTGTTGTGTGCACACTGCAAAGACTTGCCACAAAGCTACCAGGCCAACCTCATAGCCCTGCGCCACCACACTGTTGCCATAGAACTTATGGATGGCAAAATACTGGAACTCTGCCGCAACAACCGCACTCAAGACCGCAACCGTTTCTTCATCGAAGGCGAACCGGGGGCACTACTCATTGCCGAGTTCAACGGCGACGACATGAACACCCATGCCGACGCCCTCGAACGGGAATTGATGGAGAGAGGCCTGGCCTACCATTGCAGCAGGGTATATGGCAACGACATCAACCACGTGTGGGCCTTGCGCAAAGCTGGGCTCGGAGTCCTCACCGGCACTCTGGGTGACGACAAACCCATCGGTGTCGTGGAAGACACCGCCGTAGCACCCGAACGGCTCCCCCAATATCTTGACGAATTCCAACAGATGATGGAACGGCACGGCCTGAGCTGCGTATACTATGGCCACATCAGCACCGGCGAACTGCACCTCCGCCCCATCCTGAACATCAAGAAAGAGAACGACCGTCGACTGTTCCGGCAGGTGGCAGAGGAAACCGCCTTGCTGGTGAAGAAACACCATGGGTGCCTCAGTGGCGAACATGGCGATGGAAGACTGCGGGGCGAATTCATCCCCCTCGTCTATGGCAACGAAGTGTACCAGCTTATGCGTCAGCTGAAACAATGCTGGGATCCCGACGGGGTGTTCAACCAAGGCAAAATTGTGGATGCCCCGCCTATGGATCAGTCGCTGCGATACGATGTCGGTCAGCACTATATGTGCGACGACACCGACCTCATGTGCCGTATCGAACAATGCAATGGAGCTGGCGACTGCCGCAAAAGCAACACCATCGGAGGCACCATGTGCCCCACCTTCAAGGTCACCAGGGACGAGCTGATGTCCACCCGTGCCCGTGCCAACATCTTGCGCGAGGTGCTCACCCGTGGGCTGCCCAAGGAGGATGCCCCCGTGATTGAAGAATTGCTCAGCAACTGCCTGGCATGCAAGGGATGCAAAGGCGAATGCCCCTCCAATGTGGACATGACCCGCATCAGGGCCCAGGTGCTCCAGATGCATCACGACAAGCATGGCACTCCGCTGCGCAGTTGGATGGTGGCCCGTATGGCCATGGTGGAACAGCTGGGGCATCTCGTATACCCTATCTACAACTTCTGTGCCTCCAACCCCCTGATTTCTTCCATCATCAAGCGGATAGTCTCCTTCGCACCCCAACGCAGCATACCCTCCCTCAGCCCTAAAACCATGCGGCAGCTGATTGGCAAAGCCGCAGCCTCGGCATCAACAGCCGCCACGAACCGCAAAGTATACCTCTTCGCCGACGAATTCACCAACATGCAGGAGGCCCACCTCGGTCTGACCTTCGCACAACTACTCACCGCTCTCGGCTACCAGGTGGTCGTCCCCAAGACTGTCGAAAGCGGACGCGCCGCCATCTCCAAAGGCTGCCTACGCCTAGCAACCCGTTATGCCAAGGAAAACATCCGGCTGCTACGCGACATCATCACCGACGATGCCCCCCTGGTGGGCATAGAACCCAGCTGCATACTCACTTTCCGCGACGAATACCCCTACCTGGTACCTGAAGACATGCGGCCTGATGCCGACCGGCTGGCGAAGAACTGCCTCCTCTACGACGAATTCATCATGCGCGAAGTGGCCAAAGGCAATATCACACCCCAACAGTTTCGAAGTGCCCCAGTGGAGATATGGCTCCACGGCCACTGCCATCAGAAGTCGCTGGTAGGCGTCGAAAAGACTGTCGCCATGCTGCGTCTGCTTCCCAACAGCCAACTCCACACCATACCCTCCAGCTGCTGCGGCATGGCGGGGTCATTCGGCTATGAACAGGAGCATTACCGCACCTCCCTCGCCATCGGTGAGATGGTGCTGTTCCCAGCCGTCCGCAAAGCGATGCGCCAGCACGACATACACCCCACCATCCCCACAATCGTAGCCGCTCCCGGCACCTCCTGCCGACAACAGATACTCGACGGCACAGGCATCCACGCCGTCCACCCCATCGAGATTATGTACAAATGGCTTGAAAATAATCAAGGTGAGGCAACCAGAACCTCTTAACCCTGATTATATGAAGTTAATATCTGATTGCTTGATTGTTTGAGTATTTTGACCGCGTCAGCACTCAAGCATTCACACATTCAAGCAATCAAGCAATCTTTTTCTTTGTTTTTCGCGCGTAACGGCTGGTAAGCACAATACTCAGCAGATACGCCGAGCACCGTAATACAGAGAACAGCACCAACGTCGCTTTCACCGACCCCAACAGCTCGCCCCCTATCCACACCGCTGCAAGGGTGGTGACGGCAAAATAGAGCTGCCAGAAAAAGAAGTCGCGCTGCCTGTCTGCCACCACAAACATGCCGCTCAACGAGTTGGACACAAACATCACCACCATCGCAGGGGCTATTATTTGAGCATACACCCCTGCCAGACGCCATTCCTCACCGCCCAAAAACAGACGGGTCAGCGACGGCAGGAACCACTCCAACAACAAAAAAGCACCCACACCGATGGCCGTCAGGCTCCACATCACTTTCTTGAAACTAGCCCAACACTCACCCTTCTCGCGATACTCCTCTGCGGCACGCTGACGGTAGACATCACCCACCGACGTACTCACAATATTAATCGGAACAGAGAACAGGGCCATAGCCATAGAGAAATAGCCCGCCTCGCTGTCGCCGAAATAGGCTGCAACAAACAGCACCGGCAATGCCTGCCCAATCGAATTGAGCAGCCTTCCAGGCATGTTGTACAGCGGATATTCCTTATACTCCGCCGCACAGCTCCGAATCCCACCCCATCGAGCCTGAGAGAACACATCCCTATCCTTCACCCACGCCCTAACAGCACACCCTGCAGCAGAAATAAAGCGGCCTATCAAGTCACCCACCACGAGTCCTTGCGAACTCATCTTCACGAAACCGAAGAGGGTCTTGTTGAGCACAATCGCGCCAGAATTAACTATCTTATTTGTAGCCAATGCCTTGAACCGTGCGGCTCTCACGCACCACTCGTTATAAACATTGAACACTATTACAAAAAAAGCCGCCAAAGGGCACACCCACAACCAGTCGCCCACCGCCTCACTTTTAAACCATGAACCCACGGCCGAAGGCAGCACCCACAGGCTCAAGGACTCACACAGCAGCATCGACCCCAATCCGAGCAGCACGGCAAGCAATGCCAGATGGGCCGCCTGCAACCGCTCCTCCACCACCACCAACGCCGCCTCATATCGGCCCGACCCCACAACCGACAACACCGTAATAATGGAAGTGATAGAAGCCAGCAACCCGAATTGGTCGGCTGCATAGATCCGTCCCAAAACAGGATAAAACAGAAAAGGCAGCACCTGCGCCAACGCCACCCCACCCGAAAGGGTTAGGCCGTTCTTAAAAAAGGTGCTACTCTTAATCTTGGCTAACAATTCCACCTTAAAAAAATTGAAAGTTGAGGGTGACAAAGAATTGAATAAGAAAAACTTAAGTTACTACTTCGTCCTTTCTGGGCTCTAACAACCTATAAAGAACCCCCATTCATACTAAACTTTTCCCCTAACCACCCTAATGGCGGGGAACAGAGCTTGAAAAGGCTGCCGATTATTTCTACAGCATCAGTCCTCTTCTCTGCAATACTTCACAATGATGCTGATGCTGTCCGAAGCCATATATTCGAGCGTGTCGATGCACCCGCCGCCCGGCTGGACTGGTTCGTAGCTATAGGCATCATTGTAGTTGAGCCGTTTGGTGACGCAGGCACACCGCTTCTCTTTGCATGAACTTGCCACTATAAGGAGGGCAATCAGGCTTAATAATACAAGTATCTTCTTCATATTATTGATTATTAACTATTTCTTGTTATAATATCTACCGTTTCATAAAGGTGTAGCCCTTCATCAGCCCGGTAGTGGCGCTGCCGATAAAGCCCAACACCTGCTTGCCTTCGTCGGTGTTGCCATAGTGCTCCTTAATTTCTTCTACAGCATGACTGATGCTCCATCCTTTTTGGAACACAAAACGATAGATGTCGGTGATGTTGTTGATGCTCTCACGGCTGAACCCGCGGCGTTGAAGTCCCAGGGAGTTCACCCCGGCATAGGATATGGGGTAGCGCGCAGCTTTCACGAATGGAGGAATGTCCTTGTCTACCAACGACCCGCCAGAGGTGATGACATGGGAGCCAATGTGGATGAACTGCAGACAGGCAGTCTTGCCGCCCAATATCACATAGTCGCCCACCACGATGTGGCCTGCCAAGGTGGCGTTGTTGGCAAAGACACAGTGGTCGCCCACCACACAGTCGTGAGCCACATGGACGTAAGCCATCAGCAGGTTGTTGTTGCCTATCACCGTCCGGCCCGAAGCAGAAGTGCCGCGGTTCAAGGTGCAGCACTCCCTGATAACGTTGTTGTCGCCTATCTCGCAGGTGGTGTATTCTCCAGCAAACTTCAGGTCTTGCGGGATAGCGGAGATGACTGTGCCGGGAAAGATATGGCAGTTCTTGCCGATACGGGCACCAGGATAGATCGCCACGTTCGATTCGATAATCGTGCCGTCGCCTATCTCCACATCTTCGTAGATGGTGGTGAAGTTACCCACTTTCACATCTTTGCCCAGCCGGGCGTTGGGGTTTATGTCATTTAATATCATAGGTTCTTTTTTTATCTTTTGGAATTAATATAGTCGATTAGGAAATTGCTGAATGCGGCATTGGCCTTATGGCCTGGTTTGAATAGGGTGAAGTGGCCGAGGAGGGGCACCCCCACCAGCCTTACGTCACCTACGAAGTCCAGCAGTTTGTGGCGGGCGGGTTCGTTGGGGTAATAGGGGTCGGTGGTGTTGAGCACCCCGTCGTGCACACGAAACTGTGCGGGGTCCTTGTGGAAGGTGCGTCCCAGCCGACGCAGCTGCCCCCGGCATAGTTCTTTGTTCACATACACCAGCGCATTGTCCAGGCTTCCCCCCTTGATGAGGTTGAGGTGCAGCAGGGGCTCGATTTCGTGTAGGAACACGAAGGTGCGGCAGGGGGCTATGCCCGCGGCATATTGCGTCAGGTCGTCGATATGAGCGCTCTGTCGGCCAATGACGCTGTTGGGGAAATCAATGGTGCAGTCTACTGCAAAGGTGTCGGCGGGTGCCACGTCGTAGACCGAGCCGGTGGCCTTATTCTCGAAATGAAGGGGTTCGGTGAATTTGAAATAACGTCTCTCGGCATCTTGCTCACAGATACCCACACGGGTGATTTGCAGTAGCCAGGGGCGTGCGGAGCCATCCAGTATCGGCACCTCGCCGCCATCCAACTCAACCAGCACATTGTCCAACTGGCAACCATGCAGGGCCGACATCAGGTGCTCGATGGTGGCGATGCTGTGTCTTCCGCTGCCTATGGTGGTGCCTCTCACCGTCTCGCTCACCTGTGTGGCCAGGGCCTGCTGGGTGACTATGTTGAAACGGTCGGTGCGGCGGAAGGCGATGCCGAAGTCAGGCGGTGCCGGACATACGGTCACCGTCACCGTCCGGCCGGTGTGCAGTCCAAGGCCAGTCAGTCTGAATTCTTTTCTGATGGTCGTCTGCTTCATGGGATGGGGTTGAGGTGGAAGTCGGTCATCTTATACAGGAGCACCTGCTGGTTTTCGAACCCATAGTCGGCGCGGGTATGGGAGAAAGAGAGCGGATAGAGCATCCCTTGAGGCGGCACTATGGCTGGCGACTTGAAGAAGTCGGTGCCTTTCTGCTGTATGCCCGTGACGAAGTAGAGTATGATGTCGTTGGCCATGCCTGCATAGGTGCTGGTGGGCTCGGTCTTGAAGCGGTCGTTGAAGCGGTCGACGAAATCCTTGTGCTGGGGGTTGCCCATGTCCCAGCCTGCATAATAGGTGTGGTAGTTGAGGTTTTGCAGCTGGGCAAAGTCCACATCGCTGTATGAGGTGGTCCAGTCGTCGAATGTTACCAGATAGGGCGTGCGGCTCTTGAATGCCGACAATTTGTTGAGCAGCTGGGTGGCGAAGATACGGTTCTTGGCTTTGTCCTGCGAATAGAGGCTTATGACCACTGACTGCCCGCTGCCCTTGAGCATGGTGGAGAACTTGTTGGCATGAGCCCAGTCCAGCAGAGTGAAGGGCATATCGTCGTGTTTCTGCAGCTCTGTGGTCAAGGCGGCCAGGGCTGCCTGTTCGGCTTTGGCCCCCGAATGGACCACATAAATCGGCATATTGGGCAGTGTGCGATGGATAATCCTGACGGTGTTTTTGGCCAGGGCTTCTACCGAGGGCTGACATTTGAACACGTAGGGGTTGCCCACCACTATCTCGGAGCGGTCCGAGACGGGGTTGACGATGAAGAGTTGGGACTCCCGTGCCAGTTGGGCTGCTTTCTCAAAAGGCTGGCGGGTGAGCATGGCTATCAGCAGGTCGGACTGCGCCACCTGATGGCTTTTGAACGCCCTCTCCACTTCCTCGTCGGAGGTTCCTTCCACATCAACCACGTTCAGCGTTACGTTATAGCCCATCTTCTCCAACCTGTCGAGGCCCATCAGCAGACCTTCGTAGAATTGGATGAACTCCAGACTCTTGTAGGCTGTTTTGCCTCGTTGCTCCACATCGAACTTCGAAGTGGATATCTTGTCCATCTGGCTCAGGTTCAGCGGCATCATCAGCGACACTACGATACTTTGCGGGTTAACACGGGAACGTATTGTGGCCGGAGTCCCCTGGAGGACGGCGCTGCCGCCCTCGTCGGCCTTGTCGGCGGCTGGTTTGCCGGGGCCTGCTGTCGTACCAACTCCGTCAGTCGCTTTGGGGGCAATGAATCCGTCGGACAGCTTCTGTCCTTTGCATGGCAGCCACACGGTGTCGCCTATCTGCAAGAAGTGGATATCTTTCTTGGTCACTGCCTCCACCTCTTTCAAGCCGTAGGCTCGAGCGATGGAGTAGACCGTCTGACCCTGGTCTACGATGTGAACAAAATAGCGTTTGCCGTTCACCATCTGTGTCTTATGCGACACCTCTATTGCTTTCCCTCCAGGCATCTGTGCCCAGCATGGGGCACCCACCATCATCAGTAGCAACAGAAAGAAGAATATCCTTTTCACTCTTTTCAATTTTTAATGTTGATACGTTAATTTGTTAGTTTCTTCGCTGGCCGTCGTTTTCTCGCCTCAGCATACGAACGAGTTCGTCTGCATTCGGCTTATCGAAAACGCCCGGCTGTAGCCAGCTGTTTTTATCACACAAGGCTACTCCCATTCGATAGTTGCAGGAGGTTTGGAGCTGATGTCATACACGACACGGTTCACACCCTTCACACGGTTGATGATGTCGTTCGACACCTTGGCGAGGAAGTCGTAGGGCAGATGGCACCAGTCGGCAGTCATGCCGTCGACAGACTCCACCGCTCTCAGGGCCACCACGCTCTCGTAGGTGCGCTCGTCGCCCATCACGCCGACGCTCTGAACGGGCAGCAGGATGCATCCGGCCTGCCACACCTTGTCGTAAAGGTCATGGTCGCGGAGCCCTTGGATGAAGATGTCGTCCACCTCCTGCAGCACATGCACCTTCTCAGGCGTCACCTCGCCCAATATGCGGATTGCCAGACCGGGGCCGGGGAAAGGATGGCGGCCGATGAGTGTCGACTTGATACCCAACTGGCGGCCCACGCGACGCACCTCGTCTTTGAAGAGGCTGCGCAACGGCTCCACCAGTTTCAGCTTCATATAGTCGGGCAGACCGCCCACATTATGGTGCGACTTGATGGTCTGGGAAGGTCCTTTCACCGATGACGACTCTATCACATCGGGATAGATAGTCCCCTGTCCCAACCATTTGGCATCGGTGATGAGCTTGGCTTCGGCATCAAACACATCGATGAACGTCTTGCCTATGGCCTTGCGTTTCTTCTCGGGGTCGGTCACGCCGGCCAGGACGCTATAAAAACGCCCTTTAGCATCCACCCCCTTCACGTTCAGCCCCATATCGCGGTAAGAGGCCAGCACCCCTTCAAACTCGTTCTTGCGCAGAAGACCGTTGTCGACAAAGATGCAGTGAAGCTGATGGCCTATGGCCTTGTGGAGCAGCACGGCGGCCACCGTCGAGTCGACACCGCCGGAAAGACCCAGCACCACCTTGTCGCCGCCCACTTGGGCGCGCAGCGCGGCCACGGTGGTCTCGATAAACGATTCGGGAGTCCACGACTGGTCGCAGCCACAAATATCCACCACGAAGTTGCGCAAGAGGGTCAGGCCGTCGACCGAGTGGTGCACCTCGGGATGAAACTGGATGGCGTAAGTCTGCTCGCCTTCAATCTGGTATCCGGCATAACGGACACTGTCGGTCGAGCAAATCACATGATACCTTTCGGGCAGTTGCTCGATGGTGTCGCCATGGCTCATCCACACCTGGCTCCCCACGCCGATGCCATGCATCAGGGGGTTGGCATTGTCGACATACTGCAGGTTGGCACGACCGTACTCGCGGGTGGCCGACTGCTGCACACGTCCGCCGCCATATTTTGCCAAGTACTGAGCCCCATAGCAGACGGCCAGCAAGGGCAGCCTGCCTTTAATATCCGTCATGTCGGGTATGGGTGCGTCGGCAGCGTTGCAGCTATATGGACTGCCCGAAAATACCACCCCCTTGACCTCGGCAGTAAGGGCAGGAATTTTGTTAAATGGATGTATTTCACAATAAATATTCAACTCGCGAATCTTCCGTGCTATCAGCTGAGTGTACTGAGAGCCAAAGTCTAAGATGATGATAGTGTCCATTCTTTTTTACCGTTATAAAAAGCAAAAGTACGAAAAAAAAATGATTTACTGCCAAATACCCAGGGAAAAATTATCACCACAACCCATTTATCCAGCCTCCACAAAATCAAATGAGAGGTCTTCCCCAACATGCAGCCTTATCCAAGAGGCATTCTCTACCCCGTCCCTCAAACAGTCCAGCACAACATAACGTACGCCGTTGTAACCGACCTCCTCTCTAAAATGGTCGTGTCCCTGCAAATACAATTCAACGTTATTTTCCGTCAACAGATTCAACAATTGGTACGTCTCTTCCAATGGCAGATTGCCCGAGACAAACTGAGACAAATCTGTGCGAAATATATTGACATGCGAACACACTACGCAATGCCTGTATTCATTACGGTGCTTGAGCAACTGCCTCAGCCAGTCCATCTGCTTCTTGCCATGGCATCCGCCGCCAGAATCCAGCATGACATACAAATCCCTGTAGTGAGGCGTACGGACGACAAAAAAGTATGTGGATGAGCCGAAATACTGCTTGTAATCCTCCCACTGCCCAAAGAACAAATCGTGGTTCCCCACTATTGTCATTACAGGTACCTGTTCTTCATGGGACAACGTATTTTCGATTATTTCAGCCACTATGCGCACCGACCCTTTCTGGTTGATTAAATCGCCTAATAGAAGTCCCGCCACTACATTTTCGTCATGCCTCAAGCATCTCAGAAACTGTTCAAAACTGGCGGAACATTCTTCTACATGTATATCCGAACACACATGGACATTGTAATCGTCCGTCTCGGAGAACAATTCTATTGGGCCTCTGTCTCTATTGATTGATAACGACTCTGACACCCTCGATTCTACGTCTGCACTAGTCGGAGCAATCAGTCCCACTGGGTCAATCTTGCTGCATCCAGCAAAAACGACCAACAACGACAACAAATACTTGTACCTCACCATAGCATATTCACTCCTATATTCATCATAGCCTCGTAGTAATTGGCACTCAATGAAAACATGCCTGTCGGGTGTACCACGGCACGCCCGAACAATTCCGCATGCTGCCGCACCTTCCAACGCCCCTCCACAGAAAACTGCGGCTGGTAGGCACGGTCCATAACAAAATCGTCAAAATCAGAAACTCGTGCCGACACAGCCCACTCCTTCCTCTTTCCCAAACGCCATGTGTGGCAAACCTCATACATCAAATTGAAGGGTTCAAACAAGAAGTCGGTGCTATGGTTCAGCCAGTTGACACCCGCCTGCGTCATCGTACGCCAAGCCAGACCCATCTGCACACTCCACCCATTTCGCATCAGCCTCAAACCAATACGGTTGCTGAACTCGTCTGTCTTCCATAGCGAAAACCGTCTCCACAGACAGTAGGTCACAAACCTCAGCTGGCACTCGCCCACAGCCATACCTGACTCCCAGCCCGTCATTGCCGAAAATTTGCAAAAAGTGCTGCACTCCAGCCCGCCACGCAGGGCAAAACCATCCCCATAGTGATAAGTACCTATGGCTGCGAGCGCACCATACGCACCCCCGGCATAGTTATGGCCTACCGTCCCAAAGGCAAGTACCCCATGCCCCTTTTCCGTCTGCCCGCTGGCTCTTACACACGGCAACACATACAGGAGCAACAAGCACACAAATAAACAAAACTCTTTCATAACGCAATAACACGATTATAAGCCTGTGGCGGCAGCGCTTCACGCCACAGGCACTTCTGGCAATCAGATTAAAAAGTATATCCAAATCTAATGGCTGTCATTGTAGGCGTGATGCTCTTGTAACTTATCACGGTTGGCTGTTTCTGTGGCGTATAAGACGTAGCGAACCCTCTTCCTCCAAATCCACTTCGCGTCCGAGGAACTCTTGCAAGTCCATCAGCATACCACTATGTGTGAACAGTGTGAAAGGCTTGCCTGAACGGTCTGGCACAAAGAGAATATCCACATCACTGCGAGGAATCTCCTTTTACCGCAGAATGTGCGGGGAGAGAAGCCGTATTATCCGCACAAAAGCAGGAATAGTTCAGTTCATTACCCTCTTTCCAGCCTTGTTCATGCGGGTGGCGATGGGGGTGGCGGGGGCTATGATGTTGGCGGTGTTGACCACCTGCTGCTGCCCGACGATGTCGAACTGGAGGGTGGAGCCGTCGCTGCGCACATCCATGGTGACGGGGGCACCCATCACCAGGGGCAGGTTCACATCGCCGTGTCCGGCGGGGAAGCCGCAGAGCAGTGGGATGTTGTACTTCTCAATATATTGGCGGAGCATCTCCTCAACGTTTTCATAGGAGAACTCGCTGCCGCAGTCGTCGAACTCGCCAAGCACCACGCCTTTGCAGCGGTCGAGCACACCGTTCATGGCGAGGATGTTGAACTGGCGGTCGATATTGTGCATCGACTCGCCCACCTCCTCGATGAAGAGGATGATGTCGCGCCCGATGGTGGCATCGGCCTGTGTGCCTAGATTGGGGGCAAAGGTGCAGATGTTGCCGCCCACCAGAATGCCGCTAGCCGTGCCTTCGATATTCTGCGGGTGCGCAGGCACCTTGTAGCAAGGCACACGCCCCATTAGCAGGTCGCGCATCAGGGTGCTGGTCTCGTCTGTGCCGCCCGCTGCAAGGAACGAGCTCATGGTGCCGTGGATGCTCATCACTCCGGCACGGGTAAGCAAGCCGTGCAGCGTGGTGATGTCGCTGAAGCCCACCAGCCATTTGGGATGTGCACCCCATTCGCCCAGCGTAATCTGGTCGATGAGCTGGATGGAGCCATAGCCCCCACGGTTGCAGATGATGGCCTTGATGGATGTGTCGTTCAACGCCCAGCGGATGTCGCTCACGCGTTCCTCCACGGTGCCGGCATAGCGGTCGGCATACACCTTGCCCACATTGGGCCCAATCACGGGCTCCAAGCCCCAGCTGCGGAGTACCTCAGCAGTTCTCTCCACGTTTACCATCGGTGTGTAGTACGATGGGGAGATGAGTGCCACCCGGTCGCCCGCCTTCAGGTAATTGGGCTTTACGCAATTGCGTGAAGTCTGATGGTCGGTAATTACGGAGATAGAGTCTTCCTTCTCACATGAGGCCACAGCGAATACTGTGGCAATCAACAAAAGTACTAAAGCCTGTCTTTTCATGATGCTGTGTGTTATTTGATTGAGATACTGATTGTCATACGGGTGAAACCACACTCCTAATCCAAGGTGGAGGTCAGATGGTGCTTGCCGCTGCCGAGGGCCTGTTTCTTGTAGCCGTCGGCGGTGGGGAGGTAGACTTCGGCGGTGGTGTTGGCGGGGATGAGGATGTCCCATTCGAAGCGTTTGCCTTTGCGTTTCCAACAACTCTTAATAAGGCCGGATGCCGACCGGTAGGAGCAGTTCACATGGTTGAGACCTTTGATGGGGTAGGGCTTCAGCAGAATCTTGCTGTAGCCAGGAGCCAAGGGCCGTATTCCGCCGAGGTATTCGTAGTACCAAATGATTAAGTCGCCGAGGAGCATGACGTGGTTGCCAGAGTTCATCGCGGGGTCACCAGTGTCGCCGTTCCACAGCTCCCAAATGGTGGTGGCACCATTCTTCACCATGTAGCCCCAGCTGGGGTAGGTGGTGTCGGTGGCCATTTTAAATGCGAGGTCGTCACGACCGTAGTCGGTGAGGGTGCGCATAAGGTGTTGTATGCCTACGACTCCTGTAGAAACATGTCCGCTGAAATCGCTCTCAGTCTTTTCGACGATATGTTCCAGCACGCTCTGCTCGTAATCTGGTCCTACCATCCAAAAGGTGAGTGGGAGGATGTTGGCGGTGACGGTGTTGTTGGCGTAGCATCTGGCAACGGAATCGAAATAGCGGGCGTTATATGCCTTGGTGACGGTATTAATTTCATTTTCGAAATACTGAACGTCGTCTTCCCGATGAAGGTTTGTGGCAAATCCTCCCATTATCCCGCAATACTCGACATAGTATGGAGTGGAGATACAGGCTGGCCAAGTGATGCGGTTGGTGTCCTGCGAGTGTATCAGTTCGGGACTTTCGGGCGGCACGCACCAGTCGCCATAGGTGTCGCGGACGAGGATGCCGTCCTTGAGGTAGTATTTCTTCATGTGGAGCAGCCAGCGTTTCATGGCATCGTAGTGCTGTTCGACGGGGCGAAAATCGCCAAAACGTTTCCAAATCATATCTGCCACAGTAATAAAGGCACCAGGCCAAGTCATGTTGTCGGTGTAGAATCGCCAGTAGGCAGGGGCTACATCGGGGAGGGCCCCGTTCTCGAACTGGCTGTCCGCGAGGTCTTGCAGCCACTTGGCATAGAGGCGGTGGTTGTCGAAGATGTAGCTCTCGCCGTAGTTGCCTGTCGTGCGGTCACCTGTCCAGCCCATGCGCTCGTCGCGCTGGGGACAGTCGGTGGGCATGCTGCGGTAGTTGCCGCGGATGCCCCACGTGGCGTTGCGATAGACGGCGTTGATTATCTCGTTAGAGGTTTCAAAGGTGCCAGTGATGGGCATCTCGTCGTAGAGGACCATGCCGGTGAAGTCGTCAAGCTTTGGAGTATAGCGCAGGCCGGAAATCTCAACATATCGAAAGCCGTGGTACGTGAACATGGGGTGCCAACAGTAACGGCCACCTTTGGCGATGAAGCGGTCGGTGCATTCGGCCGAGCGAAGGTTGGCGGTGTAGAGGGTGCTGTCGGATGCCAAGGTTTCGGCATAGCGTAGGGTGACAGTGTCTCCAGATTGCGTGCCGAACAAATCCAAAGCGAGCACGCCAACCATGTTTTGCCCCATGTCGAGTATCCATTTGTCGCCCTTTTGGAAGAGCGACACAGGTTTGAGCCGCTCCTGTATTTTGATATTGGGATTGGGCTGTGGTGTGAGGAGCTGCATCGGGTCGGGACGCTGGTAGTCGTTAGGCAGAGGGCTGCCAGTGACGACGGGGTATTCGCGGGCCACGCGGTGGCGTGGGTTGTAGATGTCCTCACGGTACATGTTCTGCTGGTCATAGTCGACAACGGCCTCCTGCCACTGGCTGTCGTCATAGCCTGGCATCGTCCAGTCGCCGAGGTCGAGGCGCGCGTCGTATGTCTCGCCGTCGAACTCGTTGCTTTTGCGTATGGGGCCTTGGTTGGTTATCTTCCACCCCTTGCCGCTGACGATGGTGTCGGTAGTGCCGTCCTTGTAGGTCACCTCCAGCTGCATCAGCAACTGTGGCAGGCCGTAGTGTACGGCATGGTTGATGCCGCACCATTCGAGGTAGTTGTTGTCGTGGCGGACGGTGGTGAAACGTCCGCCTGCCAGTGTGACACCCACGGCGTTCAGTCCGTCTTCACGGACTAGCTCTGTCACATCGTAGGCATTGAAGTAGATGCGCCTTGTGTAGTCCGAGAGGGTGGGTTTCAGCCATTCGGTGGATGCCGCCTCCATGTTGTTGATATAGGCACTATATACTCCCAACCCACTGATGTAAAGGCGTGCTTTGACAACATCCTTCTTCAGGGAAAACTCCTTGCGCAGGTAGCGGGCGGCAATGGCGGTGTGGCCGTTCACATTGTCGTCCTCATAGTCGCGCCCTATCCAATGCGCGTGCCAGTCGTCGGACGACAGGAGGCTGATTTCAAAGGTCTGCACATCGCTTTCCACCTTGGCTTTCCTCCCCTTGTTGCCGTATTTCACCGTGGCATACACCTTCCAAAAGCCTCTGTCGCGGCTCTGCAACTGCTTGCCTCCGTAGGGGATATAAAGCATGTTGGACGATTCGGTAACGCCCGAGTCCCACAGGTCGCCGATGCCTTGGCGGGCATTCTCTTCCGTCGAAGCCACCACGATGCGGTAGTCGACCTGCATCACATTGTTCTGCTCGGCATCGTACTGCCAGCTGAAGCGGGGTTGGGCGGTGGCCAGCGGCTGGCTGCCGTCCTGCTGCTCCACGGTGAGATTGCACAATTGAATTCTGCCTCCGCATGAGGCAAACAGCGTGGCTATCAATACAACGAGGGTAATCTGTTTCATCTTTCCGGGTATTAGGATGTTCAACTACAAGGGTTGCCGACTTCATATTTCGGTTGTGCAAAAATACAAAAAAAAAACGACATGTCAGATTATTTTGATGAATTGCGTTTTTTTTGTATTTTTGCAACGTGAAAAGAATACATCTTGAAAGTCATGAAACGTCTTACATTAATCATTCTCAGTGCCGTTCTGATGGGATGCTCCCAAGGCGGCAACCAAGCTCAAAACAACACCGACATGAACGAGCAACAAGAATTTTCGGCCTTCGATGTGCAGAAGGACTTTGCCGACAACGGGTTCACCTATTTCACCAAAAACCTCATCCTATGTGTGGGCGACAGTAGCGAGAGCAATGCTATGACCATCGGATGGGGCGGCATTGGCAACTACTTGGGACACGACCGTCCGGCGGTGACGGTCTATGTGGCGCCGGCCCGCTACACCTACGAGTTTATGGAGCGTCATCCCCGCTTCACCGTCATGGAATTCGACGACCCCAAGGTGTGGCAGTATATGGGAAAATATAGCGGGCGCGACGGCGACAAGGCCGCGGCATTGGGGCTTCATGTGGCCTACACCGAGCATGGCACCCCCTATTACCTGGAAGCCAAAACCGTTATCGAATGTGAGACCATGACGGCCTGGCATCAAACCGCCGACGACTTCCGCAACGCCACCCCCAAAGAGTGGTACGACGGCTTCGAGGCCGGCATCCACACCATATACATCGGCGAGGTGATTGGTGCATGGAAGAAATAGCACGAACCGTTTGAAAGGAATGTAACACGATGATAGACCAAATATTAGCTTACAACAAAGAGTTCGTCGCCAACAAGGGCTACGAACAATATGTGACCGACAAATATCCCGACAAGAAGCTGGCCGTCCTCTCCTGCATGGACACCCGTCTCACCGAGCTGCTGCCTGCAGCCTTGGGGTTGAGGAACGGCGATGCCAAAATCATCAAGAACGCCGGTGGTCTCGTCATTTCGGCTTTCGACTCCGCCATGCGCAGCCTGATAGTGGCCATATACGAGTTGGGCGTGAACAACATCATGGTGGTGGCCCACTCCCATTGCGGCGCCTGCCATATGAACTACGACCACTTCCACGACCAGATGCTTGCCCGCGGGGTGACCGACCAAACCCTCGACACCATCCGCAAGTGCGGCATCGACCTCGGCCACTGGCTCGAAGGTTTCAAGGACACGCCCGAATCGGTGCGTCGGACTGTCGACACCATCCGCACCCATCCCCTTGTACCCAACGACATCACTGTGCGGGGCTTTATCATAGACTCCGAAACTGGGCTGTTGGAGGAGATTGCGGATTAATCGATGCCTACCGCATGCTCCCCAGTGGTGTGGCACCACCCCTCCACAGGGGCGGGACGGCACTGTTGTTTCTGCTTACTTGCTTTTATGTCTTCGTAATGCTTACTATTTTGTTTTTTCTCAAGAGACAAAGTACAAATAGTGCTGGAAATATGTAGTGTAGAAACGTAAAATAAATCTTCGCTCCACTGGGTCTGTGGTTATTAGTTGTTTTCTCGCCTCACCCCCACAAGCAAGCTCGTCGGGATTCGACTTATTGAAAACGGTCTGCTCCTACCTGTTCAGCATTGGAGGGGTGTAGCTCAGGTCTATGGGGTGGATGCCTCGAGCATCTATCTGCAGCAGGATTGACTGCATCGGCTTAAAACGCAGGGTGTATGGCTCGCTCTTGCCGTGGTGGTTCACGGTGATGTGCCGCACCGAGCCCTTGTCGGTAAAGGCATAGCAATAGGGCAGGGGATAGCTGATGGTCTGCGTCATGGGATTGGCAAAGAACGCGTAGTAGGTGTTGCCGTCCTGCCGGCACCAGAAGTCGGGCAGGCTCTCGCCCTCTATCAGCGGCTTGGCGTCAATTATCGAGATGTCGTTGCTCACATTCGGGCAGGAGCGTATCGTCTGCACCGTCTCTGCATATTGGCTGTGTTTCACCTTGCCGGGTTCTTTGGGGTCGCGTACCATGCAGATGGGCATTCCCGTCCGGGCCAGTTCCAGCACCTCCTTCAATGCATACCTGTCCATATATTCCACGTCGATATAGAGTGCCTTGAAGTCAAGCCCGCTATTGCGCTTATTTTGCTTTCCAGTTTGGTATAACCATACTAAATTATGCAGGAAATGCTTGTTCACCCATACCGGCTGGTATCCTTTGAGTTCTTCTGGTGTGTTGATGAAGCGCATTTCGTATTGTCCCCAGAAGAACGCCTTCACCTTACGCACCGAGTCGGGGTAGGCTCCCCCCATCCATGCGTCTTCGGTCGGCATGTACACGGCAATGTCGCCGTAGTTCCTGCCCTTGCGCATGTAACTCGACACGAGGGTCATATATCGGTTGAAGTCTGTCAATGCCTCTCCGCTCAGGTTGTTCTGCTCGCTGGTGCTGATTTGGCAGGTGGTGTAGAAGAAGTTGCTCGTGTCGCCCACTTTGTTGAAGGGGAAGCCGTGCCAGATAATCTGGTTGGTGCCGTTGGCAAAGAGTGCGTCGCAGATGAGTTTGAGGTCGGCAATCTGCTCCTTGCCCTGGTGTGGGCTGTGTCCGCGTCCGTTCATATAGCGCAGGCTCGTCCAGCCGTAGGCACAGGTGAAGGTCTCGGCCGTCACCACCCGTTTGTTGGCCAACGTGGCGGCGGAGGCGGCTATCTTGCTGAATGAAGGTTCGTAGAGGATGGCTTCGGTTTCAGGCACATCCACTAGGGCAAAGGCATCCAGCAGGTCGGTCGGCGCACCCCCGCATTGCGCGCGTGAGAAGGCTCCCACTCTGCGGGCATTTTCGGCAAAGGGCTGGTAAAAATCGTGCAGCACATAGTTCGACAGGGTGGACATGTAGTCGTAGAATACCTCGCCATTCTCTTTGTCCAGCAGGGTGCGTTTTTCCATATAAGGCACAATGTCGTAGCCGTGTTCATACATAAACTGTTTTCCAAATCCGGGTGTCCACAGGTATTCTGTCTCCACCTCCCACGAGTCCACGAACAGCCCCGACTTCTTGCCCTTATACGCTTCCTTCAGCCCCCTGTTCATCTTATCGGCATAGCGATAGAATGCGTTTTTGTCTAGATGGTTAAGTATGCGGGCCTCGCGCGGATAGTCCCATGTGTAGCCCCGGCGGGCTGGTTCTACGCTGTCGAAGTAGTTGCGTGTCTGGTCGCCGTCGGGCAAATCCACGTCGCTGAAAGGCCACAGCGTGCCGTATGTGAAGTCGCAACCCAGCCCCAGCGAGTCAGCCACGTGCTTGGCGTAATTGACATGCGATGCCCATTCGGGCGACAGAAACGCGGGGTGCGCTGTCGCGGAATCCAACCCCATGGGGTATATCCAGGCTATCTCCACACCGCCAAACTCATGGTCGCGCAACCATATCAGCTGGTCGCGCACGTCGTTGTCGTCAATCTCCGACGAGAACCACCACCAGCGGGTGTAGGGTTTGAATGATGCATACAGGGACTGCTCCTGGTTCTGACGGCAGCTGTCCAGCAGCATACAACTGGCTACCAGACAGAGTATGAGGAGGCAGGAATGTCTTTTGTTCATAGTCTTATGATTTGAGTTCTTGATTAGTTTGGTGTTTGTCGGCATGAGTTGCGCTATCGTCTCTCCCTGATGGAGATGGCAAAACCGCCACAGGGGGCCATGCGGAGTTTTAACAGGCTCTTGGAGGTCACCTTCTGACGGGTAATGGTATAGGCTTTGGCATTATAGTTGTCGCCGGGTAGTCCGCTGGCATCTTTCGCGTCGGCATAGATGACGGCCTCGTACCGCACTCCGGGTTTCAGAAAGTCGAGCCTCACCGTCACCTCGCGTGCGTTCTCGTCGGTGATGCCGCCCACGTACCACACGTCCCTTGGGTCGGCAAGAGGTGCGGTGAGGGTGGTCATGGTGTCGGGGATGGCATACACGTAGCGGGCGGCGGAGCTGATAGTCCCTTTCCGCCCGTCGGCCAGGGTACCTACGCCGTCGGCAGCCTTATTTAGTGAGGATGTCCGGGGATGACGGGCGGTGACGATGTAGGCGCCCGGTTCGGCCATCAGATAGATGGAGGTGTCCCAGTCCACGGCTACGTCTTTGATGAATTGGAAGGCATCCATGTGCTGAGCATAGTGTTCGGGGAAGTCGGCGGCCATCTGTAGGGGAGAATAGAAGGTGACGTACAGGGCCAGTTGGTTGCAGATGGTGTGGCACATATGCTCGCCTTTGCGCCAGGGGACGATGGTGCCCATGTCGGTTTCGAAAATGCCGGGGGTGTAGTCCATCGGGCCGCCTTGCAGACGGGTGAAGGGCAGGATGGTGGTATGTCCGGGTTTGATTCTGCCTTTGAATTCCGTGCCCATGGCGCTTTCGTTACCTATCATGTTGGGCCAGGTGCGGCACAGGCCTGTGGGACGTACCGCCTCATGGGCGTTGACCATGATGTGGTGCTTGGCCGCTTCTTCGACGGCATAGTGGTAATGGCGGATGATGGACTGGCTGTAGTGCCGTTCGCCCAGGGGCAGGATGGTGCCTACGTAGCCGCTCTTCACGGCATCATAGCCGTATTGGTTCATCAGGGTGTAGGCTTTCTCCATCCACCGCTCGTAGTTGTAGGTGGAGGAGGATGTTTCGTGGTGCATCATCAGGCGGATGCCCTTCTGGTGGGCGTAGCGGTTCAGGGCTGGCAGGTCGAAGTCGGGGTAGGGGGTGACGAAGTCGAACACAAACTCCTTGTCCTTGCCATACCAGTCCTCCCAGCCGATGTTCCACCCTTCGATGAGGAGGGCGTCGAAGCCGTTAGCGGCAGCGAAGTCGATATAGCGTCGCACGTTGGCGTTGTTGGCCCCATGCCGGCCGTTGGGTTTGGCATGTTCGTAGTCGGTCACGCCCAGCCGCACCGACGGGAAGTCGTTGGTATACTCCCAGCTGCTTTTGCCCGTAATCATCTCCCACCATACGCCCATGTATTTCACCGGGTGGATCCACGACACGTCATCCAAGGCACAGGGGTCGTTGAGGTTGAGGATGAGGCGCGACCGTAGCACGTCGGTGGCTGATTCGCAAACCATCACTGTCCGCCATGGCGAGACACAGGGGGAGGACAGCCGTCCTTTGTAGCCTGTCGCGTCGGGGGTAAGGCATGTGTGGAACACATATTTCGAGTCGTCTAGGTCGAGGTGCATTGTCGGATAGTCCAGCACGGCAGCCTCATGCAGGTTGATATACAGGCCGTCGGCGGTCTTCATCTGAAGGGCTGTCTGCACGCAGGTGGGCGTTATCGGGTTCGACGGAAGGCCCTTGTTGGCTTGGGCGGCTTCGAAGAGCGAACGTATCTCCGACAGGTGCGACTCGGCATAGCCGTATTCCTGCGTGTCGTAGTCGCCAGGTATCCACCAAGCCAGATGGTCGCCTGTCATGGCGAATTCGGTCAGCTCCTCTTTCACCCAGAAGTAGACCAGTGCGTTGTAGACTTTCTGTCCATTATCCCTGACACCAATCTCTTGAGGGAACTCGTAGCGGAAGCCGAGGCCGTCGTTGTAGAGCCGGAACCTTATCAGCATCACCGACGGTCGGGTGTTGGTCGACTTGTCGTCGCTGGTGACAGCACCGGCGGGTTGCTCCAACGTCACGAGCAGTTCGTTGTAGTGGTTGCGGATGCGTGCCTCCTCGCCCCATACCGTCTGCCAGGTCTCATCGAAGCTTCTTTGTGCAGTGCCTTTCAATACGAAGGCATGTGCCAAGTCATCGCGCCATGCCAGTGTGAAGCCCATGCGTGAAGGAAGCACGACGGGTTTACCTTCACGGCTCAGCTCATACCAAGGAGCCCCATTCTTTAAAGAGAAGCGCATCTCCAGTTTTCCGTCGGGGCTTCTCAGCGACACGGCCTCGTCCGCCCGCCCTGAGAGTGGCACAAACAGCACCGCGCACAGCAGAATTAAGGATTTCAGATAGGAGGGTTTTAAAGTTTTCATTGTGTAAGGTATTGGGGGGGTAGAAGGTCTTTGTTATAGTTGTTGCTCGAGGGTGGCGGCATCGTGGAATAGGATGCCGTGGAAGCCTAGGTTGTTGGCACTGGCCACGTTGTCGGGATTGTCGTCGACAAAGACGCATTCCTCAGCCTTCAGTCCGAACTGGTTGAGGAGGATGTGGAAGATGCCGGGCGCGGGTTTGACAATCTTCACGTCGCCCGATACGACGTAATGGTCGATGAGCTGGAGAATGGGGAACTTCTGCCTAGCCTGCGGGAAGGTCTCCATCGACCAGTTGGTGAGGCCGTAGATGTGGTTGTCGGGGTTGGCTTTGAGCCGTTGCACCAGTTCGTACATGCCGGGCATTTCGCCGGGGAGCGACTCTTCCCAGCGCGACATATACATGGCGATGGCCTCAGCGTATTCGGGGTAGCGTTGCTGCTGTTCGTGGATTACCAGCTGTGAGTCCTCTCCCGCGTCGATGCGGTCGCGAAAGGTCTTGTCGCACACATGCCGCCAGAAGAACCAGTAACGGGCTTCATCGCCCGCGAAATAGGGGAGGAATACCGTCTCCGGCTCCCACCGGACCAGCACATTGCCGAAGTCGAATATGATGTTTTCCATAGAAAAGTGCGCGTTATATTGACATGAATATAACGCGCACGATGTCGTTTTATTGTTCTTATTGCAATTTGAATGTTATCGGAAGTGTGTATTGCACGCGGACGGGGTTGCCGTTTACGCGTCCGGGCTTCCACTTGGGCATGGCGTTGACTACACGCAGAGCTTCCTCGTCACAGCCACTGCCAATGCCGCGTAACACCTCGGCATCGGCTACGCTTCCGTCGGGCTCAACGACGAAACGTACGAACACTCTGCCTTGGGTATTGTCACGTTTTGCCTGTTCGGGGTAGCGGATGTTGTCGGCAATGTACTGGGAGAGGGCTTCCATGCCACCGACAAATTCCGGGCTATCCTCCGCACGGAGTACGGAGGCATCGTCGGATGCGGCAATGGTGACTTGTCCTGGAGTCGTGTCGGCAGGGACTGTTTGGGAGACGGTTGTTGGCTCTTCGGTGTCGTTGGCTTTTTTGGCAGCGGGCTGGCAGCCTACCACCATCATCAGCGCTGCCACGGGTAGCACCGTCAAAAGTTTCCATGCGCCGTAGCGCGTTTTGGGTTTGTTCATCATAGCGATACGATTTTTAATCTTAATACTTTGAAAATTATTTGTGATATGGCCATATCCTATACCGGTTGCCTGCCTGTAGAGCAGATGAAGATACTCTTTTCGGTTGCAGATTCCAAGCGATGTGGCATCGGCTTGGAATTCATGGACGGCACGCATTTCATATGTCATGAGCCAGGCAAAGGGGTTGAACCACGCCACGCAACACAATGTGCGCATGACGATGAGGTCGAGGGTGTGTGTGCGGCGCACATGTAAAGACTCGTGGGCCAGAATGCAGAGAAGCTCGTCGTTGCTAAGGCTGCGGGTTCCGACAACTATCTGGTTGAAGAACGAATAGGGGGCGGTATCGTCTGGTAGAAGAATGAGTGATGCGCCATGTGGTATCGTATAACCATCTTTTTCTCCGTAGACAGGATGCTTCCTCCGTAGCATAAGGACTATTGCTGCCTGACCTATCACCTGAAATACGAGAGCGACGAGTGTAACCGCAAATCCGAGGTAATAAACTATAGGGAGGATGTCTGTTGGGTAGTAAGTTGCTGTTTCCGATGTTGTAGTGACCTCACGAAGTAATATGGGTTCTGCTTGCATGCCGTAAATCAACGAAGTAGAAAGTGCTTGAGGAAGTCGGATGAGTGGGAATACGAGACTGAATACCAATGTGACTAGGAGGTACAGTCGCGAGAGCTGGAACCAACGGTCGCGACGCAGCAATATTGCGTAGAGGCCATAAAACAACCCTGTGGCAATGGTCGAGAAAAAAATCCAGTGTATCATGACTCAAGTGCTTTTGTGATGGCTTCCAAATCTTCAAGTGATACCTCCTTGCGGTCGACAAGGAAACTCACTAGTGCCCGTGCTGATGAACCGAAATAATTCTTTGTCATGCGTCCTAGCATCTGTTGTGTATAGTCGTCGCGCGAGATAAGTGGATAGTAGCGGTTGCTGCGGTTGAAGGTCTCATGTCCCACGAAGCCCTTCTGCTCTAATATGCGCACCATGGTAAGTACCGTGTTGTATGCCACATCGCTTTCGACGGCTGCAACAATCTCGTTGGCAAAGCCTTTTTCAATCTTCCAAATGGCCTGCATCACCTGTTCTTCGGCTTTAGTTAGCTCTTTGAGCTCCGTTGTTTTCATATTTAGATTTAGTATTGTGTAATTAATTTTTTAGTTTAAAAACGAATAATTACAATAAATATTGTATGTCAATGAAATTTTTTTTCAAAAAAAAAGAGAGGCTACCAATGTAGTCTCTCTTAAGTGTATTGTAAGTGTGAAACTTATCTGTTTGCGTACATATCCTCGTAGTATTTCATGTAGTCGCCGCTGGTGACGTTGTCCATCCAGTCTTGGTTGTCGAGGTACCAGCGCACGGTTTTCTCGATGCCTTCTTCGAATTGGAGGGAGGGTTCCCAGCCGAGTTCGCGTTGGAGTTTGCGGCTGTCGATGGCGTAGCGCATGTCGTGGCCAGCGCGGTCAGTGACGTAAGTGATGAGGTCGTCGTCGGCTCCTTCGGGACGGCCGAGCATTCGGTCGACGGTGCGTATGAGGACATGGATGATGTCGATGTTTTTCCACTCGTTGAAGCCTCCGATATTGTAGGTTTCGGCTACTTTGCCGTTGTGGAAGATGGTGTCGATGGCGCGGGCGTGGTCTTCGACGTAGAGCCAGTCGCGCACGTTTTCGCCTTTGCCGTAGACGGGCAGGGGCTTGCGGTGACGTATGTTGTTGATGAAAAGGGGTATGAGTTTCTCAGGGAACTGGTAGGGGCCGTAGTTGTTGGAGCAGTTGGTGACGATGGTGGGCATGCCGTAGGTGTCGTGGAAGGCGCGCACGAAGTGGTCGCTCGAGGCCTTGGCGGCGCTGTAGGGGCTGTGGGGCTGGTATTTGAGTTCTTCGGTGAAGAATTGGTTGCCATAGGCCAGATGGTGTTTGCCGCTGGAGGCTTTGGTGCTGAAGGGGGGCTCGACACCTTGGGGGTCGGTGAGCTCCAGGGCACCATAGACTTCGTCGGTGCTGATATGGTAGAACAGTTTGCCATCCCAGCGTTCGGGCAGCGATTCCCAATAGAGTTTGGCGGCCTGGAGGAGCGAGAGGGTGCCCATGACGTTGGTGCGGGCGAAGGTGAAGGGGTCTTTGATGCTGCGGTCCACATGGCTTTCAGCGGCTAGGTGGATGATGCCGTTGACCTGTTCTTGCTGCATCAGCTGGTACACTCCGTCAAAGTCACAGATGTCCATTTTGACAAACTTGTAGTTGGACTTGCCTTCCACGTCTTTGAGGTTGGCAAGGTTGCCGGCATAGGTCAGTTTGTCCAGGTTGATGATGTTATACTGGGGGTATTTGTTCACAAACAGGCGTACCACATGGCTGCCAATGAACCCGGCACCGCCGGTGATGAGAATGGTCCTTTTCATATTTATTCTTTCGTATTATTAATTATACGTAAACGACCGATATGTTATTTTATTGTGCCAGCAATGTCGAATTGTTGAGAATAATGTGTATCTTTGCATGTTGAAATGGGTGATGAAGGTACAGCGGATGAACTGGCAATCGTTTGATAACCAGCAGAACCATGCCTTCTGGACTGCGGAGTGACAGGGTGAGGGTTTTGTTTTTTGCCTGACAAAGACACTAAAAAATACAGTTATGACTAAGATTAAAATATTGCGGCCTCCCAGAGTGAATGTCGACATGGACGGCAAAAGGGGGTTTTGGAAGCAGATAGGAATGATTATCATTGGTACGACCATCTCGCTGACGTTCACCGTTGTGGCGGCAAAGATGACGGAGAACCACCAGCGTGTCAAGGACCGTCGGCTGACCTCGATGATGGTGATTTCTGCCATCAGTGATTATGAACAAGGGCTGACGGGTCTGAGTGAGATGGTGGCTCGCACCGACAGTGTGGCGCAATGGCTTTTGAACCACCCTGTGGAGGAGTTGGAGCTGATGCCCGATGAGGAGTTGCAGGGACTGCTGGATGAGGGCACGAACCTCTACTATCTCTCCTACGACGATACGTATGAGAAGATTTTTTCCAACAGTATCGACACATGGAAGAATCTGCACAACTACACGTTTATCGAGAATGTGGGTATGTGCTTTGCTTCAATGCGCTCCACAACGGACCAGTGGAACCACTGGGGGGATGAACTTGGGCAGATTAAGTCAATCATTAAGGCTCATCCCGATGATTATCCCGGCACTACTTTCGCTTCCAAGTGCCTGAGAAGCTCCGAGCTGCGCAATATGATGGGGAATATACACAAGCAGTGCTGTTGGTTGAACTATAAGATTGAGATGTTCCACTATGACAACATGAAGAATATGGCCATCATGCGCATCACCGAGAAGGAGTTGCAGGCTTTCATTTCGGAGCGCGAGACCCCCATCGACATCGGCATTGAGGAGCCCAACTGGGACTATGACACCACACCCATCCCTTCCGACAAGCTCACGACGTTCCGTGAGATAGATTCGCGCCTTGAGCAATTGAAGTCGGCGGGTGGGCAACGCTGAATGCTTTCCGTAAAAAAAAACAGGCGGGTTCCGAGGTGGGTCCCGCCTGTTGTGTTTATGCCGATGGCATTTTATCAAATCATTTGGATGCTGCGCTTGACGAATTCTGTCAGGGCCTCGCCTTTCAATAGTCCGTTGGACAGCAGGGCAAGGTCGGTGAGCTGGTGGACCAGTTGCTTCTGCTTGTCGGCATCAGGCTCGTTCAGCACCTGCTCGATGAGCGGATGGTTGACGTTGACCACCAGGTTGTAGCTCTCGGGCATGTCGCCGTAGAAGCCCATGCCGCCACCGCTGGTCTGTGCCATCTCCTTGTAGCGGCGCATCCACTCGCTTTGGGTGATGAGCATCGGCTGGTCGTCGCTCTCCAGGCTTTCCATCTGAACGGTGTATTTCTGCTTGTCCAGCTCGGCCTCGATGATGGGTTTCAGTTTCTCTTGGTCTTCCTTGCTCATCTTTTCGGGAATGCTGTCGTCGTGGGGGATCAGTTTCTCCACCGTGTCGGCATCTACGCGCACAAAGCGGCTCTTCTCCTTCTTTTGCTCCAGCAGGTTGATCCAGTGCGGTGTCAGCACGCTGTCCATCAGCAGCACGTCGTAGCCCTTCTCTTTGGCCTTGGCTATATAGGCGTGTTGCTCTTCGACATCGTTGGCATAGAGGTAGCAGACGTTCTTGTCCTTGTCGGTTTGGAGGGCCTTAATCTTGTCGCGATAGTCGTCGAGGCTGAAATACTGTCCTTCGGTGTTTTTGAGGAGGGCGAACTTCAAGGCACGGTCACAGAATTTCTCGTCGGTGAGCATACCGTATTCGACAAATATCTTGATGTCGTCCCACTTGTCCTCGAAGTCTTTGCGGTCGTTCTTAAACATCTCTTCCAGTTTGTCGGCCACCTTCTTGCTGATGTGGGTGGATATTTTCTTCACGTTGCTGTCGCTTTGCAGGTAGCTGCGGCTCACGTTCAGCGGTATGTCGGGGCTGTCCAGCACGCCGTGCAGCAGCATCAGGTAGTCGGGCACTACGCCCTCCACGCTGTCGGTGACGAACACTTGGTTGCAGTAGAGCTGTATCTTGTTGCGGGTGGGGTCGATGGTCTTGCGCACCTTTGGGAAATAGAGGATGCCCGTCAGATTGAAGGGGTAGTCCACGTTGAGGTGAATCTGGAACAGGGGGTCTTCGAAGTTCATCGGGTACAGCTCGTGGTAAAACTTTTTGTAGTCCTCGTCTGTCAGATTGGCAGGACTCTTCTTCCATGCCGGCTCGGTGTCTTTGATGATGCGGGGCTGTTTCTTCTCCACGCGCTTGGGCTGTTTCTTCTTGCCTCCGTTGCCGTCGTCCACTTCGTCAAACTCCGTCTCGCTGTCCACCCACACGCTTTCTTCGCCAAAACGGATGGCGATGGGCATGAAGCGGC
>JAFRXG010000039.1:0-9209 GCA_017441565.1 Bacteroidales bacterium
CCATAATTGTTGGTGTTATTTGTTTTCTAGTCAATTGCAAAGATACGAACAATTATGAAAACAGGCGACAGATTGCTCTGAAAGTTATCAACAATCTGTCGCTTAATTTAATAACATCGCGCTTGCGGAATTAAGGTGTAAAGACATTAGCCCAGAACTACCCCAGCAACTACGCAGCCCAAAGTACAATAAAACAAAAGAACCGCCAATATGGAATCACTCGAAACAGATAATAAAAAGGCTGTTGCTCCTCACGATAAGAAATCTGATACCATGAAGAAAAACGATATACAACAAATCCAACATAGCATTGTCCTCTATCAGAACGATGACAGTAATGTATGTGTCAGCGTTTACTACAACAACGAGACTTTTTGGCTGACACAGAAGGTAATGGCAGAGCTATTTGGTGTGAATACTCAGGCTATAACGAAGCATTTGGGAAACATCTACAAAGAACAGGAATTGAATAAAGAGGCAACTTGTTCCAAAATGGAACAAGTTCAACAGGAGGGAGACCGTCAAGTAAAGCGATTAGTTGATTTATACAATCTTGACGCGGTTATCGCTGTCGGTTATCGTGTCAACTCCCATCAGGCGACGGCCTTCCGTATATGGGCGACTAAAACGCTCAAAGAGTATATCACTAAGGGATTTGTGCTGAACGATGATATGCTCAAGAACGGTCGGCCTTTCGGGAAAGACTATTTTGATGAATTGCTTGAACGTATCCGCGAGATTCGTGCCAGCGAACGCCGCGCCTACCAGAAGATCGCCGATGTCTTCGAGCAATGCAGCTACGACTACGACAAGAAAAGTGAGACCACTAAGGCCTTTTACTCCTTTGTGCAGAATAAGCTGCACTTTGCCGTAATGGGAAAGACGGCCGCAGAACTTATCTACGAGCGTGCTGATTCAGCCCAGCCTACTATGGGACTTACAACTTGGAGTGCTGCCCCCGATGGCAAGATACTGAAGCGTGACGTCACCATAGCCAAGAACTATCTGAACGAGAAAGAACTGTCTCGACTCAACCGCTTGGTGACAATGTTTATCGACTATGCTGAACTGATGGCCGAGGATGAGATATTGATGAGTATGTCCGACTGGCTGAAGCAGACAGATGTGTTCCTCTCCACCAACCGCCGCAACATCCTTGCCGACAAAGGCACTGTATCACACGACCAGGCCATCGACAAAGCCACCAAAGAATATGAGATATTCCGCGTCCGCCAAGACCGTGAATACATCTCCGACTTCGACCGTGAAACTGAAAAATTTCTGAAAGGAGATGCAGATGGAATATGACCGCCAATAAATCCACCCGATGACTACACAAGAGTGAAGTAGAAGTACAAAACATACAATATCAGTAACAAACATACAATAACAATCGTGAAAAATAGAATATATCCAAAAGATTGGAAGTTAATCCATCCTGGACATGCCGACATGTCGACCGATTTCTATTACTCCCAACTGGCAGGCCGAGTGCTGGCTGTGCTGGAAAACGATGGTATAGGCGCCGTACTTGACGAGCCGGCCTGGATACGTGATGCCGCTGTGCGAATCACAGCATGGTTCGAAGATCTCTGCAATGGCACTGGCCTCTGGAGTGTGGTGAATACCGTGTGCCGTAGCCGCTACAACAGGTTGTTGCCTTTCTTCGACACCTCGGTCTATTACCCTGGTGAGCCCAATGTGCAGGACATTCAGTTGCTACTATGGGATATCATACAGTCACACTACACTGACAGAATAATCAATCCAGAGAACCCAGGCATCGCAATGGCTGCAAACGACATATTCAACATCTTCGACGAGGAATATGAGACAGCACCTGAGACGGACGAAATGATAGCATTCCTGACCAATCCGGCATTGGCTAACGACTATTGGCAGGCCCGCAAAGCGATGGAGTGGTTTGCACTCGACAGCTATCTCTCGCTAAGTACACGTATTAGCTATGAAGATAGCAAACCCTATAGGGCGAAGGATGAATATGACAATATCAGGATGTACCACTCAATGCTCTCCCACTCATTCTTCGACCGCCAGAATCTGTTAGCTCTGACAGCAGCCGAATGGCTTTCGGCAGCAACTGGTCAAAAGATGGACATAGATGGCACGCTAAGACAGAGTCGTGCCTACAGCATCGTATCCTACAACGAAGAAACGGTGTTGTTACGCGACATCCTTAACGAAAACGAGATAAATGTACAAATTGACTCGTTCGACCCGCGTTGGCTGAAACAATACCTGCCAAAGGCAAAAATCGTCACATGCTGTATAGTAGGCTTCAATGGCAAGAACTATCATTTCGGGACAATGTTCACAAATCCCAGTGAAGAGTATCTTGAGAAGTACAAAGAAACCATAGCTAATGAAGAGCGGCAACAGGATAACATTAAATACACTGCCGAACTCTTTCTAAAAGCCTCTGATGGCAAGCCGATAGTATTTGTTAAGGGCATTGATGAGTTTATGGATTTCCATATTAATAAAATGGGTTCTAAGGTCTCAGATGAATTCCGAAAGGCAATGGAACAGCACCTTTTTCAAAATGCTGAGAGCGGAATGGCAGCCTTCATGTCTGACTCAGAAGCAGGATTGCTCACCATTACACTAGCCATTCCTGCTATCAAGGCATCTTACAACCCATACTATGACCAAGAATACGCTCAAAAGAATGCACTGAACCTAATTGTCAATCCCGATGCCATGGACTATTCCGCACTATGCACGTTACTTGACAACAACTATCTACCCGATGCCGCCCTCACCAGCCTGAAAGGCTATGAACACGGACGTGAATTGGTGCAACAGAATAGCCAATTCATGGCTGACTATTTCTTCTCTCAGCATAGATAGAGTACACAATAAAAATGCCCGACAAGCGTTATTCACATGATGAAACTGAAATTTGTATATATTATTCTCTTGATGCTAGCTTTGGCTCCCGTGGCCAAGGCCCAGTATACCGTCGACAATAAGAAGGCTGTCAGCGAGTTTGAGAAGGGGCAGCAATTGCTGTCGAGCAACCCTGCTAAGGCTTTCGACCATTTTGAGAAAGCACTGAAGGCAGAGCCATCGTTTGCTGAGGTGCGGCTGACGATGGCAGCATGGTATATGGATCACGACAGCCTCGGGCTGGCAGAGGAGCAGTTGCGGGCGTTCCTCCGCTACGACAAAGGCAAGCATAAGAAGTGGGGCGCTTCGGCACAGTACGACTTGGAGTGTATCGCCTTCCGCCGTCAGGCAATGGCAAACCCCGTGCCGTTCACTCCCGAGAATATGGGTGCAAACATCAACAGCCCTGATGATGAGTATCTGCCTACCCTCACCGCCGACGGGAAAATGTTGATTTTTGCCCGATACAACCGCCCCGCTATGACAGAGGACTTTTACGCTAGCCGACTGAAAGATGGTAAGTGGACCAAGGCTGTGCGCATGGCGGAGCCACTGAACAGCGACGAAAATGAGGGAGCGGGCTGTATATCACAGGACGGGCGCATACTATACTTCACCGCCTGCGGGCGAAAGGATGGTGCCGGACGTTGCGACCTATATGTCTCCTATCGTAAGGCAGGGGGCTGGAGCCGTCCACAGAACCTAGGCCCTGCCATCAACACCAGCGGGTGGGAGTCGCAGCCCTGTCTCTCTATCGACGGGCAGACGCTCTACTTCGTCAGCGACCGCAGCGGAGGCTACGGCGGCATGGACATCTGGCGTAGCACCTTGGTGGAAGGACGATGGAGTAAGCCCGTAAATATGGGAGCCACTATCAACACCAGTGGCGATGAGAAGAGCCCCTTTGTGTCGTTCGACGACCAGAGACTCTATTTCTCCTCCAACGGACGTGTGGGCATGGGAGGACTGGACCTCTTTGTCAGTCGCCGCACAGGCGATACCTCATGGAGCGAGCCAGAGAACTTGGGCTACCCCATCAACACACGTGGCGACGAGAGTTCGCTCATCGTCTCGCCCGATGGCAGCACCGCCATCTACGCTAGTGACGGCGGTCAAGGTGGGCTTGACCTCTACACCTTTGCCCTGCCTGAAGCCGCCCGCCCCGAGCCGATTGTGTATAAAGAAGAAATCACCGAAGTGGCACCCGAGCTGAAAGTGGGCGAAAGCATCACACTTAAGAACGTCTTCTTCCAGACAGGCAAATACACCCTGCTCGATATCTCCATCGTGGAACTCGACAAGGTGGTGGAGATGATGCAGAGCCATCCCAGCCTGCGCATCGAACTGGGCGGACATACCGACAACGTGGGCAATGAGGCCTCGAACCAGAAACTCTCGGAGCAGAGAGCCAAGACAGTGTACGACTACTTGGTTGGGCACGGCGTGAGTGCCGACCGCCTGAGCTATAAAGGCTATGGCCAAAGCCAGCCCGTAGCCGACAACAGCACCCCTGAAGGCCGCCGCCAGAACCGCCGCACCGTCTTCACCATCCTAGAAAAATAACCCTAGCAATACTAGTAATACTAGAGATACTAGAAAAAAGAAATGAATATGAAAAAGAAAGTAGTAGTCCTTACCGGTGCCGGCATCAGTGCCGAAAGCGGCATCAGCACTTTCCGCGACAGCGACGGTTTGTGGGAGCAGTACCGTGTGGAAGATGTGGCCACCTATGATGCCTATCTGCGCAATCCCGAGTTGGTGCTCAACTTCTACAACGAGCGCCGCCGCCAGCTATTCCAAGTCAAGCCCAACGAAGGCCATCGCCAGCTGGTGCGTCTGGAGGAAAAATACGATGTGTACATCGTCACCCAGAACATCGACAATCTGCACGAACAGGCGGGTTCCACAAATGTCCTTCATTTGCATGGCCTCCTCACCCAAGCACGCAGCGACCGCGATGACAACCTCATCATCGATATCGGCGACCGCGACATCCACTTGGGCGACAAAGCCCCCGACGGTGCCCAGCTGCGCCCCCATATCGTGTGGTTTGGCGAGGCGGTGCCCAACATCGAACCCGCCGCCGCGCTGTGCGAGCAGGCCGACTACTTCATCGTGGTGGGCACCTCAATGAACGTCTACCCTGCCGCTGGCCTCATCCATTATGTGCCGCGCACATCGCCCTGCTATCTGGTCGACCCCAAGGCTGTGCCCATCTCACGGCCTATCACCATCTTTCAAGAGAAGGCAGGCACCGGTGTCAAAAAGGTGGTGGACGAACTAATGTCAATCTAATGATTGCTTGATTGTCTGATTGTTTGAGTGATTTTCATTCAAGCATTTACACAATCAAGCATTCAAGCAATAAAATAATGTCAATCTAATCGTTCAATAAACAATCAACCCATGAAAAAATTTTTATCTTTTGCACTCCTGCTCAGCAGCTTCATGATGCTGAATGCACAAACACAGATTGGCTTTGTCTGCAACGGACAAACCTATCAGAATGGAGAATCCTTCGCGGTAGTTCTTGAAAATAACTACAGCACCGAGGCCATCTCCCTGCACAACAACACATCGTCGCGTCTCCAGAACCTTGTCATCACGGTCACCCAACTCGAGAGCAACGGCATTGAGATTTCGGCCCTCTGCACCGAACAGTGCGTGCCTGGCTTGGTCAGCGTCCCATTCAATATTGCTCCAAACGGCGACTACCCATTTAGTATCGACTACGAGATGGATGAGACGGTTGAGAATCCCTACTGTGTGTATAATGTGGAAGTCTCCAACGGCTCCATCACCTGCTCGGCAGTTGTGCGTCTCCAGACTTCCCCGCTCGGTATCGAGGCCGTGGTGAGAAGCCAAATCAGTGCTTATCCCAATCCCGCCAAAGGCCAAGTGAACATCAGCTATGACATCGCCCAGCCCTCCGCCCTCGCTGTCTACGACGTGCAAGGCCGCATGGTACGCCAGCTAACCGTTGCTGGCAGCGGCAACGCTGTCATCGACAACCTGCCTGCTGGCATCTACGCCTATGGCATCTTGGGCAACACCATGAAGAAACTGATTGTCAAATAAAGCACGGGCGCACCCCGGTGTATGGGCGTACCCCGTGTACGCCCTTTTTGCTCTATGCGTCTCTACACTACATGCAAAAATTGTGGCAAGCCCATTTATTTGAAGGGGGGCTATAAAACTGCATCTGAAGTCAGAGACCATATGGGAGAAATACCCACCCTCCGTTGTTCTCATTGTGGCAAGACCAGTCATCTCCCATACACCTGTTTATGGAGCAAGACTTGGGGACCGTGGCTCACCGTAGGCATTCTTTCTGCCTTCATTCTTGGTGCTGTGGCACTGGCCGCACTCCTACAGCAGACAGGGGCAAACATTGCTACGGTGATATGGATACCCTTTGCCGCCATGGCCGTCTACGCCCTGCTGGCCAAGCGCGAGTCGGATGCCGTTGAACACTACAAACGTTCTTGGGAAGAGGCTCCCCCGCCACGTCTCACTGTCGAGGCCGCAGCAGATTTCACTGACATAGAACTAGTCGACTGGTTCGACATAGCATCATACGACGACATCACCAACCCATACAGTCAAGTCATTTACTATGCCACCTGTTTGAATTATGAGGAGGCACCCCGTTATTTCGAGTGGTACTATTATTACGAGGCCAACGAGCACGACACCCCCGACGACGGCACCCTGCTCTACGAAAGTCTCATCGCTGTTGGGGCTGCCCGCCATGCCGAGACAGTCCGCCAGGCCCGTGAGATTTATCTTCAAAACAGAACTGAGATAGAACGCTGCGTCCACAGTGTCACCCACGACGGCTACCAGCTGTTGCTCTCCCTCAATCTTTTCGACAAGCAGGACGATGCTACGGCAGAGTACTACCGCACCGAACCCCTTCTACCCCTTGTAGCACAATACATACGTGAGCACATAGACCAACTCTGACATTGCTTGATTGTCTGAGTAATTTGACTGCGTCAGCACTCAAGCATTAACACATTCAAGCATTCAAGCAATAATTCAAGCATTCAAGCAATAAAACTATATGACCGAAGAATATATCAACCTAGGCATAGAACAGCTCGACAACGACGATACCGAGCGCGCCTTGCAGTATTTCCAAGCCGCCTACGACCTACAGCCCGACAATGCCGAGGTGCTTTTCTATCTTGGAATAGCCTACAGCCGCTTGGAACAATATGAGGAGGCCACACACTATTTCAAGCTCTCGCTACACTACGAACCCAACGCTGCCGAAACGTGGCTGAACCTCGCCAACCGCTATGACGACATGAACCAGCACGACCAAGCGGAGGAAGCCTACCGCACCGCCTGCAATATCACACCCGACAATGACAACATCTATCTCGAATGGGGCATCTGCTACTACAATCAGGAACGCTACAACGAGGCACTGGCATGTTTCGAACATGCCGTCCGCCTTAATGCCGACAATATAGATGCCATGTGGCAACAGGGTGATGCGTTGGTGAAACTGGGACATTATGAAGAGGCGTTTGAAATTTCCTCCACCCTTTGTGAGCGCGATCCCGACAATTGGCAAGCATGGTACAACAAAGCTTGGTGTCTTGAAAAGTTAAACCGATACGAACAAGTCGTCCCTGCGGCCCAACAGGTAATCACCCTTTGCCCCGACAACGAAGACGGCTATGAACTGATGGGGAATGCCCTTCTAAAGACAGGTCATTTCGAAGAAGCCCTTGTCCAGTATGGCATAGCTCTGAAATACTGCCCTACCTATTGGAGCGTATGGGCGAGCAAGGGTTTCTGCCTCCTCCGCTTGGAGCGTTATGCCGAAGCCCTGCCCTGCTACGAGACCGCCACACGCGAAGTGCCCGATGACCCCGAATGGTGGAACAGCCAAGGCTTCATCCTCCACCAGTTGAAACGCGATGAAGAGGCTCTTGCCTGTTACGGGAAGGCCATACGTCTCAAACCCGACTATACCTTGGTTCTCAGCAATATGGCTGATATTTACCAAAGCCGTAAAGCATACAACAAAGCAGAACAACTATACACACAAGCCTACCATCTCGACCCCGACCACCGACGCTACGACCTCTTCTCCGCCACTTGGTGCATGTATTGCACCCAACGTTACAAGGAGATGATTCCACCCCTCCTCACCCTTCTGCCCTTCGCCAAAGAGGACAACCTGCCAGTTGCCAACCGCCTAGGGATGGCCTATAAGAATCTGCATCGGTACAGCCTAGCTGTCAAATACTATACCCTCGAACGTGAAACATCCCCCGACAATTCCCAAGTCCTCGACTGCTGGCTCAACATCGCCATATGCAATGAGAAATTGAAACACTACAACCAAGCAGAAACCGCATGGACGAAAGCTTTGGAACTATGCGACGACTACGAATGCAAAGCCTTGTGCCTCTATGGCTTAGGTATGATATGCAGCAAGCGGCATCAATACAAAGATGCAGTGGAATACTTCAATCGCTCCCTAGCCCTCGACCCCGACTTCGACGACTGCCGTGAGGCCCGTAACAATGCCCTCCTCCACAGCTCCCTCTAATCTCAATAACTGGGGAAGGCTACGCACAAAAAATCTTTTATTTAAATAAAAAAACGTAACTTTGTAATTCGATATATTAATAAATAACAAACATAAAACACTGTAATTATGTACACAAAGTTCCAAGAACATCTTCAGAAAGAGCTAGCCGACATCGAAGCTGCCGGTCTTTACAAGCACGAACGCATCATTGAGAGCCCACAGGGTGCCGAAATTATGGTAGCCGGCAAGAAGTGCCTCAACTTCTGCGCCAACAACTACCTCGGCCTCGCTAACAACCCCGAGCTTATCAAGGCCGCTAAGGAGGCCATGGATGCCCGTGGCTACGGCATGGCTTCTGTCCGCTTCATCTGTGGCTGTCAGGACCTCCACAAAAAACTGGAGCAAAAAATTGCCGAGTTCTTCGGCACCGAAGACACCATCCTCTACGCTGCCTGCTTCGACGCCAACGGCGGTGTCTTCGAACCCCTCCTGACCGACGAGGATGCCATCATCTCCGACGCCCTCAACCACGCTTCCATCATCGACGGTGTCCGCCTCTGCAAGGCTCAGCGTTATCGCTATGCCAACGCCGACATGGCCGACCTCGAAGAACAGCTCAAAGCCGCTCAGAAGAACCGCTTCCGCATCATCGTCACCGACGGTGTCTTCTCTATGGACGGTAACGTCTGCCCGCTCGACAAGATTTATGAGCTGGCACAGAAATACGATGCCATGGTCATGGTCG
>JAFRXG010000040.1:0-68606 GCA_017441565.1 Bacteroidales bacterium
ACCGAACGCCATGAGAGCCGCCGCGTCGACCGCCAGCTGCGCGGACGTGCCGGCCGTCAGGGCGACCCCGGAAGCAGCCTCTTCTTCGTCTCCCTCGAAGACGACCTCATGCGCATCTTCGGCTCCGACCGCATCGCCAGTGTCATGGACCGCATGGGTCTGCAGGAAGGCGAAGTCATCCAGCACAGCATGATTACCAAGCAGATTGAGAAGGCTCAGAAGAAGGTGGAAGAGAACAACTTCGGCATGCGCAAACGCCTGCTGGAATACGACGACGTGATGAACAACCAGCGTACCGTCATTTACAACAAGCGCCGCAACGCCCTCTATGGAGACCGCCTGAGTATCGACATCAGCAACATGTTCTACGACACCTGCGCCCTCATCTACGACGATGCCATACAGAACCACGACTGGGAAGGTTTCAAACTGGAGATGATCCGCGTCTTCGCCTTCGACGTGCCCTTCTCAGAGAAAGAGCTCTTCAACGCCCGCCACGACGATGCCGTGCAGAAACTCTACGATGCCGTCTACACCACCTACAAAGAGCGCATGCAGAAAATCAGCGACCTCGCCTACCCCTTCATCAAGCGCATCTACGAGAACACCCGCTACGTCAACGTCGCCTTCCCCATAACCGACGGCAAGAAGACCCTCAACGTGGTCACCCCCGTGAAGAAGAGCTACGAGAACAAAGGCCGCGAAGTGCAGCTCAGCATCGAGAAAGGCATCACCCTGGCCATCATCGACGACCTGTGGAAAGACCACCTGCGCGAGCTCGACGAACTGAAGACCAGCGTGCAGAACGCCAGCTATGAGCAGAAAGACCCCCTGTTGATATACAAGTTCGAGAGCTTCAACCTCTTCGAGAAGATGCTGCTCGAAATCAACCGCGAGATTAGCTCCTTCCTCATCCGTGCCAGCCTGCCCGTGAAGGAGGACAACGACATGCGCGAGGCACGCCAGCCGCGTCGCGACAACCGCCAGATGCGCGAGAGCCGTGCCACCGACGGTGCTACCGACACCCAGCGCGCCATGGACCAGGCCGCCCGTCAACAGACAGGCGAACGCCCCAAACCCATGCCTGTCCGCGTAGAGAAGAAGGTGGCTCCCAACGACCCCTGCCCCTGCGGCAGCGGCAAGAAATACAAGAACTGCTGCGGCCGCAACGAGTAGCCGTCTCGGCATAGAAATAGCACAGCCGCCCAAGAGTCTTGGGCGGCTATGTTTTTTCTATTTTAGATGAGGACTAAGAGACTTTGTAAATACGTCGGGCGATTTACACATACCCGCATTATTGCTAGGAAAGTGATAGGAATCCCTTAAAAATAAATAACCAGCGGCCTTGGGAAGTGCATGCCGCAGAGGGTGAGATGTTCAGCGCGGGCACGGTCGAGGACTGCCTTACGGGAAATGACAGCCTGCTTGGGGTCGGCATCATAGCGAGCACAGAACTCGGGGTGCTCCAACTGCAAGGCGACACCATGCATAATATCGCCAGCGATTAGCACATCCTCTATTTTATAGATGGTATGGCCCGGCGTGTGTCCGTATGCAGGGATTGTGACGATTCCTGCTACGCTGTCAATAGTGTCGCCTGGGGTGAAACAGTTGATGCGTCCTTCGTAGCAACGGGCGATCATCTCCACCACCTTGGTGTCCCCCATCTTCCCCGAAAACCAAACATCATATTCCGGCTGTGGAATATGCAATGTGGCAGAAGGGAAGGCAGCAGTGCCATCGGAGTTGAAGAGTCCGCCCACATGGTCGAAATGAAGGTGGGTAATAAAAATGTCAGCTATTTCATCGGGCGAGATGTCGAGAGAGTCCAAAGTTTCCAAAAGTCTACCACCCTTGTCAGCACCTATGCCTGCATCAAAGAGGATGTAACCAAATTCTCCATGATTTACAAGGAACACATTGATGCCTGCTTCTGTTTCACCCGTAGGCAAGAGTTGATTTAAAAGGCTGTCATCATAACCTTTGAACAATTCGGCAGACATGGTTTGGGCATGGTCCTGAATGCCGTAAATAAGAGAATCTTTGATACAGAACACATTGTCAGGAAGGGCGTCCGCCTGGGGTTCGGAAGGTTGCTGTGAACCACCACACGCTGCCACCAGCAACGCGACGAGGGTTGAAAGAAAAGAAGTTTTTTTCATAATGATTGTGTTGATATGCTGCACGTTTTTTTTCAATTGATGGGCTGCACTATCTTACGGAGCTGCTCTATGTCGAGCTGCTGATACTGCATGTTGTCGGAGTTGGCAAAGAGCTTCTTGTTGTTCTGGTAGTTGTCCTTATCATACTCCGAGGCCTTGAGGAAGAGGCTGTGTGCAACGGCCCGCTTGAACGTCTCGAAGTCCATCTTGTCCGCCTCCCATTGTTTCTTCTCGTCAGGAGTGAGGTACTTGAGGTACTTGGTGTTCATAGCGGGGGAGATGCGGTCGGTTCCTTGCGCGTTGGGGTTAGCCTCCTTGATGGCGTTATAGTCGCGGGTCAGGGCTGGGAAATCGACCCACGCCGTGATGGTGGTTTCGAGGAGGCGGAGATTCCGGCGGCCTTTGTCGGTATAGTAGCCCAGATAGGCATGGCAGGGTTCGACAAAGATGACGGGCTTGAGACCTATCTTGCGGATGATGGAGGCAAAGAAGACACAGGCATCCACGCAGTTGGCCTGACGCGAATTATACACCTCGTCAAAGAATCGGATATGCTGCACATTGGAGCGGGTTGTGGGAGTGGCGGTGCAGGAAATGGAGGAATAGGTGATGCCGCGGTCGAGGGCATAGTACCATATTGCCTCCACCTGCGACACTACGCTCTTGGTATCACCCTGATAACCCGTAATCTTACTAACGACACCCTGGCTCAGTATTCCTGAAAGGATGCTGTCGATATACGGGTGCTCCTCGTTGACGTAGGCGGCGAAGAGCCAGCGGTAGTCGTGGTTGTGGTTATTGGCATCGCGCACGCTAAGGAGGCAGTCGTTGGCGGAGCGGTAGTTGATGCGGAGGTTCTTGATGTCCACCTCCTCGTCGTTGATATAGCAGGTGAAGGTGAGGTCGGCCGTGCCCTGCTGACGGGTACGGTAAAGTTTGTCGAACTTCCACTTGACGGTTGGGTAGAACGTGTAGCGCATGTCCTTGGTGGGCAGCACTTCCTGAAATATGGTAACGTAGTTGAGCTTCGAGGAGTCGATGGTGATACGCAATACCGCATTGCTCACCGGCGCCGTCACCGAGATGGAGAAGAGTGCGTTGGTGTCGGTGAGACCGTAGTTCAAGTCGCTCAAACTGGCCACCCCCAGCACCAATGAGGGATAGAACTGGTTCTCCAGATAGGGATTGTATGCCACCGCGAAGTTCACCTGCGAGGGATCGAACAACTTGGGCTTTTTCGATTGGCATCCCGTGAGGAGTAGTAGAAAGGAGACAACACAAACCAACAACAGATACGGCGGAGCGAAGCGGATACCTTGTTTTGACATAACCTCTTAGTCTTTACTGTCAAACTGTTAGTTAAGAGAGTATACCCGACACCAGCACCACCAGCAGGGCCAACGGGGCCAAATAGCGGGCAAGGAGACGGAACACGCGGTAGTACCCCACCCGGAGGGTGCCATGGTTAGAGAGTTCGTCCTTCACATCCTCCTCCGGCATCACCCACCCAAAGAAAATGATGGTACCCAAGGCACACAGAGGTGGCAGATAGATACTGTTCATCCTGTCGACGAAGTCGAACAGGGTAAGCCCGGCTATCTTGATATGCGACAAGGAACCCATCGACAGTGAGAAGAGAATGCCCAACGCCGTGGTGAGGACGAAAAACAGCAGAGCCCCCACCGGGCGGCGGGCTCCCGTATGTTCGCAGAACCAGGCGGTGAGGGCTTCCAGCAGCGAGATGGCGCTAGTGATGGCCGCCACCATCAGCAGCAAGAAGAAGATGGAGGCGAACACCACGCCAGGAGTTCCCATCATGTTAAAC
The DNA here is from genome assembly GCA_017441565.1 of Bacteroidales bacterium. Taxonomy (GTDB): domain Bacteria; phylum Bacteroidota; class Bacteroidia; order Bacteroidales; family P3; genus Colimorpha. The sequence continues at coordinate 3,988 of JAFRXG010000040.1, forward strand.
ACATTGGGCAACACCAGGAACACCAAGCCGGGACCGCCGGTAGGCTCAAAGCCACAGCTGAAGACGGCAGGGAATATGGCAAGGCCCGCCAAAAGGGCGATGAGCGTGTCGCATGCCGTAATCCACATGGCGGTCTTGAAGATATTGTCATTGACCGGGATATACGAGCCGTAAACGAGCATCACACCCATGCCCACACTGAGCGAGAACAAGGCCTGCCCCAAAGCAGCCAGTACACCTTCGCCCGTCAGTTTGGAGAAATCGGGTGAGAAGAGGTATTCCACGCCCTTGCCGGCACCCGGAAGAGTCAGGCTGCGGACACAAAGCACCAACACCAGCAGCACCAGCACCGGCATGAGCACCTTGCTCACATTCTCAATACCCTTCTGCACACCTCCCAAGATAATCAGCAACACGATAGCAGCAAAGACCGAGAGGAACACCACCGGCTCCCATTGCGAGGTGGCAAATTGGGTGAAGAAGGCACTGATGGCACCTGCGTCGTTCCCCAACAGAGCCAGCTCGCCGCTTATCGAGTTCCACACATATCCTGTGGTCCAACCCGAAATGACCAAATACTGCGAGAGAATGAAGAAACTGGTGACAATGCCCAACAGCCCCACCAATCCCCATGCCTTGTTCTTGGGGTACAACGTCTGGAACGCCTTCACCGGCGTATGTTGCGCACGTCGGCCAATCACAAACTCCGACATCATAAGCACCGACCCCAGGAGGAAGACGAAACAGAGGTAGACGATGAGGAACGCGCCACCACCGTAACGCCCGCAAATGTATGGGAAACGCCAGATATTGCCCAGGCCTACGGCCGAGCCTACAGCCGCCATAATAGCGCCTAAATTGGATGAGAAGGATTTCTGCTGTGACATATTCAATTATCTTTTTTCGGACTACTTTATTATCTAGTTTTCAATTCTGTCGAGGTTAGCATTCACATAGTCGCCCCACATCTGCTTCTTTGTCTTGGCGCGGCCTTTGGGCTTCAGCTGCTGCCGCAGCTCGCCCAAGGGGTCGGTTTGTTCGAGATAGCAGGTGTAGGCCACCGCCAGCGCGTCGGAGGCATCGAGGTAGTGGGGCAGCGACTCAAAGTCGAACACGCTCTGTAGCATCATGGCCACCTGCTCCTTGGCGGCATTGCCGTTGCCGGTGACCCGCTGCTTGATAGCCGCGGGCTCGTATTCCGAATACGAAAGGTCGCGGCTCATGGCCGCACCGATGGCCACTCCCTGTGCCTTGCCCAGTTTCAGCATCGACTGCACATTCTTTCCCGCAAAGGGCGCCTCGATGGCAATATGGTCGGGATGGAACGAGTCAATAATGCGCTGGGTGCTGTCAAAAATCTTGCGAATTCGAAGATGGAAGTCGGCTATCTTACGCAAATAAAGCACATCCATGACCACCAACTTAGGCTTGGGACCGTCGGTGTCAATCATGCTATAACCCAATATTTGCGTGCCAGGGTCTATTCCGAGTATCAACATAGTCGCAAAAATTTTTGCAAAGATACAAAAAAAAAACGTATCTTTGCAATTTAATTTAAAATGCATTATTAATTTAAAAATAACAATACCATGGACAAACTGATTATCACCGCCGCCATCTGTGGCGCAGAAGTAACCAAAGAGCAGAACCCCGCCGTACCTTATACCGTTGAAGAAATCGTCCGCGAGGCCAAATCCGCCGTCGATGCCGGCGCAGCCATCGTCCACCTCCACGTCCGCTACGACGACGGCACCCCCACCCAGAGCCGCGAACGTTTCCAGGAATGTGAAGAGGCCATCTATAAAGAGTGCCCCAACGTCATCCTCATCCCCTCCACCGGCGGCGCCGTGGGCATGAGCCCCGAAGAACGCCTGCAGAGCACCGACACCACCCCCCTGCCCGAAATGGCCACCCTCGACTGCGGCACCTGCAACTTCGGCGACGAGATTTTCGACAACACCATGCCCACCATGCGCGCCTTCGGCAAACGTATGATGGAACGCGGCATCAAGCCCGAATACGAGTGCTTCGAAATGGGCCACCTAGACACCATCCTCACCATGGCCCGCAAAGGCCAGGTGCCCGGCGCTCCCATGCAGTTTAACTTTGTCCTTGGTGTACCCGGCTGCACCCCCGCCACCGTCGACAACCTCTGCTGGCTGGTCAAGAACATCCCCGCCGGCAGCACCTGGACCGCCACCGGCATCGGCCGCTATGCCTTCCAGCTGGCAGCTCCCGCCATCGTCATGGGCGGTAACGTCCGCGTCGGATTCGAAGACAACCTCTACCTCGAGCGCGGCGTCCTTGCCAAGAGCAACGGCGAACTGGTCGACAAAGTAGTACGCATGGCCAAACTCCTCGGACGCGAAGTGGCCAACAGCGACGAAGCACGTGAAATCCTCAACCTCAAAAGGTAAGCCACCTATCCAACCGACATAGCAATAACGACAGACAAATGAAGAAAATCCTCCTTACCCTGCTGGCCGCCATCCTGGCCTTCTCGTCCATGGCCCAGCACGCCACCACCCGTGAAGACATGATGAAAGAGTGGAGGCAGATGAAACAGAAACGCGACATCTCGCAACAAGCCAAACTGAGTTCCATCCCTCTCGGCGAGGCAGCCCCTGCATCCAAAAACGCCAAAGCCCTGCCCGACGACCGTGTATGGTTCCCCGGCGAATGGGAAGAGGTGAAAGCCATCGTGGTCACCCCCTACTACAGTTACCTCCCCGACACCAACCTCGGCAGCGGCTACTACTCCGCCGACCCCATGGTCACAGGTGTCGCTGAGTACTTCAAATACAACGCGGCCAGCGGATGGCAGTCCCTCGACATCTACGGCCCCTACGTGAGCGAGATGGACACCACCTCCTCCTTCGGCCTCGTCTTCTTCCGCCTCATGGACGGCATCCAGCGGGGCAATGCCGAAGCATGGGTGCGCGTCGAGAAAGCCGAAGACTCCGCCACCGTCCTCCGCACCCTCGCCCGCCGGAACCTCCGCCACGACAACATCCGCTTCATCGTCGGCCCCGGCAACTCCTTCTGGTATCGCGACTGCGGCCCCATCTGCTTCTACCATGGCGACCAGGACAGCGTGGCCATGATGGACTTCGAATACTACCCCGGCCGCGCCCTCGACGACTCCCTACCCTCGCTCATCTATCGCCAGATGGGCATCCCCAACTACATCAACACCATCGAATGGGAAGGCGGCAACTGCCTCGTGGACGGTGCCGGGTTCCTCCTCTCCAGCGATGCCATCTATGCTAACAACAACGACTCCTACGGTCAGCTGACCTGGAACGGACGTGATGTCAACACCATCAACTACACCTCCAAGCCCCGCCTCACCGCGACCCAAACCCGCCGCATCCTCGGCAGCCTCCTCGGACAACGCGAAACCCACATCCTCCCCGCCTACCGCTATGACGGCGGCACCGGCCACATCGACCTCTATGCCGACATGTGCGAAGAGAACGGCTTCGTCTTCTCCGTCATGCCCGACACCTACAGAACATGGACCGACTACCGCACCGGCTCCCGCAACATCGACTCCCTCTGCTCCTACACCTCCATTTTCGACCGTCCCTACTACCAAACCACCATCCCCTTCCCCAGCAAGGACAACGGTGCCAACTTCGCCAACCAAAACGAATATAACAATCAATACACCCGCACCTACAGCAACCACACCTTCGTCAACAACCTCATCCTCCAGCCCTGCTTCTCCGCTGTAGTCAACGGCCAGCCCTCTGCAGTATGGGACCGCAACAACATCGAACTGCTCAAAGCTGCCTACCCCGGCTACACCATCTATCCCATCGACGTGCGCGACTTTGACGGCTCCGGCGGCGCCATCCACTGCGTCACCAAGCAAATTCCAGCCGACAACCCCATCCGTATACTGCACAAGAGCGTCGTGGGTTGCGCCAACGACATGCGTGGCAGCAACATCCCCATCAGTGCCGTCATCACCAACCGCAACGGTATCTATAGCGCCTATTGTGTCTACCGTATCAACCATTCCACTGGCAACGGTATATGGAGCTACGGCTGGTGGGATACAATCCCCATGACCGCCAACGGCAACAAGTATTCCTGCCAACTGCCCACCGCCAATATCAACGAACGCGTCATCGACACCCAATACAACCAGCACTTCATCGTCGACTCCATACTTCTCTACACCGACACCGTTACCGTTATCGACAGTTCCTATTCCTACTCCTACTACGACTCCATTATCCACGACACCATCGACGTCTACACCTACGACACCATAAATCGCTACACACACCACTATGACTTCGACACCACCATCACCTCTATTGACACCAACATCTTCCTCCGCGATACGATGATTACTATCGAATACTACCTCGATGTCACCAGCAACCATTCTAGCACCGACAATTATAAAACCATCACCAAGCCTATGACCGCCCGTAATGGAGGCTACTACAGCTTCTACTACGATGCCGGACTGATGGAACTGGACAGCTCGCGCTACGACTTCTCCACCGACCCGCGGCCCATGACCGACATCACCTTCCTCTTCGATGCCGACAACACCACCCTCGACACCAGCACTGCACCCGAACTGCCCATACTCGACATATCCGAAGCCACCAGCGAAGAAGCCTTCGGCCAGTTCTACCCCAACCCCTCCAGCGACCAAGCCCACATCAACATCGACCTGGGCAACGGCGGCAGCTATGAGGTGAGCATCATCGACAACCTGGGTCGCGTCATCCACACCAGCACCCTGCAAACCGCTGGCAGCATCCGCTACACCATCCGCACCTCCAGTCTCCCCGCCGGACTCTACACCGTCCGCTTCGCAGGCAAAGGCATCAACGTCACTCGTCGCCTAATCGTTCAACAATAATAACCATTAAAAATAAACAAATCATGGACAAACAACCCTTATTAAAACTCAAGCATGCCGCCCTGCTCGTCAGCCTGGTGTGCATGCTGCTGCCGTCGGCATGGTCCCAGATTGACACACTCTCAATTGTGGGCACCACGGTAGACTCCGCCAAAGTCTATGACGGCACCCTCTTTGCCCACGGCGTCATCTTGGGCACCGTCACGCCAGCACTGACCCCCGGCTTAGCCATCTCAACTAATGCCCGCTACCTCGATCCCAACGCAGGCTCCCACAAGCCCGTGGTCGTCCACTACACACTCAGCGGGCCTGGCGCATCCAACTATTTCATCTCTAACGACACGCTTTACGCCGACATCACGCCCCGTCCGCTTTTTGCCGACAGCGTCGTCCTCCAAGCCAGCCGTCCCTATGACCGTACCACCGTTTGCACAGTCCTCAACGAAGGTGTCATCAGCGGTATTGTCGACGGCGACACCGTGATGCAGACCGTCACCGCACACTTCAACGACCCCGATGCCGCTAATTTCAAACCTGTCACCGTCACCCACACTCTCTACGGCCCCCAGGCTGCCAACTACTCGGTTATCGACATCCGCGCCTATCACGCCCGCATCACCAAACGCAATGCCCTCCCCTGGTTTCTTTACATCAAAGAAGCCAAAGAGTACGACGGCACCGACTCTGCCCAAATCACCCACGTCGAACTTGACAACGTATTCAACGAAGATGACGTACAGCTCATCGCCTCTGCCAACTTCGACAGCCCTGAAATCGGCGACAACAAAGTCATCACCGCCCACTTCTCCCTCACTGGCAACGACACTGCCAACTACTTCGTCATCACCGACAGCGTCTACCACAAACCCGGACGAATCATACCCGTCCTCATACTCGACACCATCGGACCCAACGGCGAGCAACTGGTCGCCGACCGCTACGGCTTCTGCCAAGGCGAAGACATCACCCTCCACTACCACATCCTACAAGGCGAACCAAGCGAAAGTCGTTTCATCACCTACCCCGGCGAATACGAAGCAATAGGGTTCCACAACTTTTATCCATGCACCATCACCGACAGCTCGATAAGCATCCCCCTCCCCCCAAACTGCCCAGCAGGCACCTACGAGTTTTACTACACCATCTGGAGTACCTCTAACGACCCCCACAAGTATGTCGGACACTTCACCGTCAACATGCCCAACAACTACCTCGTCCAAACCTTCGACGATGTCATCAGCATCGACAACAGCGGACGACTCGACGGCCAGCCCAACCGCTTCCGCTCCTTCCAATGGCTACACAACGGCGAACTGATTCCCGGTGCCACCAAGCCCTACTATCAGGAAATCGGCGGCCTCACGGGCGACTACTCACTCATCGTCAACCCCAACCAGGACGACGAGGCCATGGTATGCCCCAAGAGCGACTTTGTCGCCATGCCCGCCTCTAAGGCCATCATCCTCCTCCCCTCCCCTGTTGTAACCACCACCACCGTCAAACTCCAAGGCTTCGACAACGAGAACCACACCCTCCAAGTCTATAACGACCGCGGCATCCTGCTCCTCAGCAGCTCCTTCTTCGGCCGTCAGCACACCCTCGACCTCTCCGCCCTGCCCCATGGCACCTACCTTGTAACAGTTGACGGTGTCTCCGCCAAAACCCTTAAATTGTAATCGCCATGAAGAAAATAATATTTACCCTCGCCCTTGTGGCCATGCTGCTCCCTGCCAGAGCACAAATGACCGACCATATCAGCAACATTCAGGCCAACCTCGGAGGCGGCATCAACACCCTCCTCTATGAACCCGCCGACGGCACACACTCCATCGGCATGGGCGGCCTGCTCGAACTGCAATACCAGTACATGTTCAACCACCACTTCGGCCTCGCCCTGGGCATCCAGGCCAGCACCCTGCGCAGCGCAGCCGAGTACAGCTACAGCTACAACATCCCCAACGTCCAGCTCCCCGGAGCCTACTACAACTCCGATGTGAACGTCAACTTCCACAACTGGCGCGAACGCCAGGACGTCATCAACCTCTCCATCCCCCTACAACTCATCATCCGCGCACCCATCAGCGTATCATCCGCTTTCCAAATGGGACTAGGTGCCAGCCTCAACCACCCCCTCCGCTCCAACTACCATGTGGTCAAAGGACGCTACACCACCACGGCCTACATGCCCCAGACCAACGTCACCTACACCGACATGCATGAACACGACCTTGGCACCTATACGGGCGACCTGAAGAACTCCTTCAACCTCGACAAGTACTTCTACGCCCTCCATGCCGACCTCGGCTTCGTGTTCAACCTCAGCCAGACCGCAGGCCTCTACCTCGGCATCTACGGCTGCTACAGCCCTGCCGACATCAACACCGAGCAAGAAGCCGCCAGCCATCTGCTGAACACCTACCAGACCGCCCCCGAACAGCCCAACGTCGCCCTATGCTACAACCCCACCTTTGCCACCGACCGTGTCAGTGCCGTCCACCCGCTGGAAGCCGGCATCAAGATAGGCCTACGCTTCGGTATGGGCAAGAACGTTGACTGGAAAGCCATCGAAGCCGCTGCCGCCGCCGAAGCTGCCAGAGCCGAAGCCGAGCGTTTAGAAGCCGAAAAGAAGGCCGAAGCCGAACGTCTGGCCGCCGAACAGAAAGCACGCGAGGAGGCTGTGGCTCGCGCCCGCGCCGAGGCTGAAGCCAAAGCCAAGGCCGAAGCCGACTCGCTGGCCCGCGTCCACGCTGCCGAACTGGCCAAAGCCAGAGCTGAGGCCGAGGCCGAAGCCGCCGCCCGCGAACGTGCCCAGGCCGAAGCCAACGCACAAGCCGAGGCACGCCGCCGCGCACAAGCACAAGCCGACTCCCTGGCCAAAGCACAGGCCGAAGCCGAAGCCCTGGCTCGTGCTGAAGCGGAAGCTCGCGCTCGCGCTGAAGCCGAAGCCCGCGCACGCGCCAAAGCCGAGCAGCGCGCACGCGAAGAAGCAGCCTTCGTGGCAGGATATAAGGACATCGCCTACTTCGAGACCGGCAAAGACATGCCCATCTTTGGCGAACTCAACGAAGACTCGTGGGAGAACCTCAAGGACGTGATGGACAAGCACCCCGAAATCGTCGTCACCGTCACCGGCCACACCGACAATGTGGGCAAGCCCGCCAGCAACCTCACCCTCTCACAGAAACGCGCCGACAACATCAAGAAGATGCTCGTTGCCAAAGGTATCGATGAAAAACGCATCAACGCCATCGGCAAAGGCGACACCATGCCTATCGAATCCAACAAGACCAAAGAAGGCAGAGCCAAGAACCGCCGCATCGAAATTACCATCGGCAAGAACTAACGTTGCGCCAAGCTGAACCCAGAAGGCAAATCACACAGTGTTTGCCCTCTGCTAAAACAAGATTTAGAAGAGACATTCTCTACTCCACAACAACCAAGAGAGAGACCCCAAAATCGAGGCCTCTCTCTTTATTCATCACCAACACCATAGCACCGCCATCGCCTTCCTTAAGAGAAAGCCGGGTTATAGCAAAGGCCGTTTTAGGACTATCTATCCTAAAACGACCCTACACATGACTTAATAAAATCTCAAAAAGGGCGGTGCTGTTCCCTTGCGGTGGTTGTGACGGGACGAGGCTGCAGGGTGACGAAAATGGGCTGCACCACTATTACTGCCATTCGCAGAGGGAATAGTACTGGGAGGCCAAATTCTGATAATACACCTTTTCGGCGCAGGTCTTGCCTTCGGCTTCCAGCTCTTCGGCGGTGTATTCGACTATGCCGCCATCATATCGGACACACTGGCAGCGTTTGTTGCACGACTGCAGCGCGAGGATGAGCAGCAGGAAGGCGGCAAGGGGCAGGAAACGTTTCATGGTCTTAAAGGGTAAGGAAATCAACAATGCGTTTCTCGTCGATGTTGCGATAATGACAGGTGCCTTCCACCTTGCCCTCGTTGACAAGGAACACCATGGGACGCTGGCCGTAGGTGATGAGGGCGTAGGTCATCACAGGAAGGAGATAGGCAGGACGGAGGAAGGTGGTGGAGTCGATGGTGAGGGGTGCGACGGTGGTGTCGGACGAGGGGACAAGATAGAGGAACGAGCAGCTGTCGAGTTCGTTGCGACGGCAGATGTAGGTCAGTTTTTCATCAGCCATGCGGCAGAACTGGCACCCGGGGGTAAGGAAGGCCACCACATGGCGCCCCTGGTCGAGCCGCAGAGGGTAGAACGTGCCGTCGGGTTCGATGGCCTCGGCGAATTCATCGGCATCATACACCTCGTCGCTGGCAGGGAAGAGCCAGTTGTCGGGGGCAGAGATGCAGAAGACGGTCACCGGGGTGGCCACTACGACAGGGAGCCACACAAACCATCGAGGTTTCCATTTCCAGGGGTTACAGCCCATAGCAAAGAGCATCAGAAGGATAAGGAGGGCGTTTTTGAGCATCGACTGGGTGGGGCTGATTTCGAGAAGCGGGCCCATGCACTGGCAGCTGTCGGTATGCCCCATGAGGGCGGCATAGCCGAGGAACATGGTGAACCCCACCAGCATGAGCAGGGTGCAGACGTTGACCATGCGGTGGAAGACATTGGCCATAAGACCTATGCCCACCAACAGCTCACAGACGATGACCAGCCGTGCTGCCAAGAAGGAGAGGTTGAGCGACAGGATATTGTAGGAGAAGACATGAACCTCGAAGCGGTCGATGTCGATTAATTTGGCGACGGCCGAGCAAATGAAGAAGATGCCTAACAGCATCCGGGCCACGAGGGCAGCGATGCGGAGGGCCTTATTGCGATAGGGTTTCAATCGGTGGCCTCCTCACAAACTACATCCTCGAGTTCGCGGACCAATATGCCACCCCTCAATCGTTCATAGCCGAGCTTGGTGATGCCGCTGCATCTGAAGCCTGCCTTGGCATGGATATAAGTGACGGCGGGACGGTTGTGGGCATCGAGACGGTCATAGGTGCATTTGCATCTCTTTTCTTTTGAACAGCCGGTGACAAGAAGCAAAGCCACCAAGGAGAGAATAAGGGAAATCTTTTTCATGGCACGAAAGGGTGTTAGTGGTTTTGAATAAGCGAATCGGCTTCGAAGTTGTAGTCGGTGCAGAGGATGTACTCGGTGTGGAGCGTGTCGAGGTCGTCGTGATAACTGGCATGTGAGATGTTGTCGCAGCTGCCCGAATTGATGCTGACTACGCGCACAATCGGGGTTCCGACGACGGTGCAGCGGCAGTTCTTCTCTTTGTTGCAAGAGGTGCAGAGCGCAAGAGCCGCTATGGCTGAGAGGAATAGTACTTTTTTCATATATGCTGATACTCTTTTATGTTGATACAGTGTTATATTTCTTGGTGTTTATTCTGAATTGTCCGTCACAGGCTGCGGAGGATTTCTTCGAGCTGCACTTCGTCGTGCACCAGCACTTCGCGGGCTTTGGAGCCGTTGTAGGGGCCGACGATGCCGGCAGCCTCGAGCTGGTCGATGATGCGTCCGGCGCGGTTGTAGCCCAGCTGCAGCTTGCGTTGCAGGAGGGAGGTGGAGCCGAACTGGCTGGCCACCACCAGACGGGCAGCGTCGTTGAAGAACTCGTCTTTCTGTTTGGGGTCGAAGTCTTTGTTGGGTTCCTCGTTTTCGTCGAGATATTCGGGCAGGAGGAATCCGTCGGGGTAGCCGCGCTGGGAGCCGATGAAGTCGGCCAGTTCCTCGATTTCCTCAGTCTCGATGAGGGCGCACTGGATACGCACCAGGTCGGAACCGGCAAGGGAGATGAGCATGTCGCCCCGCCCGATGAGCCGCTGGGCGCCACTGCAGTCGAGGATGGTGCGGGAGTCGATGCCGCTGGTCACCTTGAAGGCTATACGGGCTGGGAAATTGGCCTTGATGGTGCCGGTGATGATGTTGGTGGTGGGTCGCTGGGTGGCAATGATGAGGTGGATGCCCACGGCGCGGGCCAGCTGAGCCAGTCGGCAGATGGGCAGTTCCACTTCCTTGCCGGCGGTCATGATGAGGTCGGCAAACTCGTCGATAACAAGGACTATATAAGGCAGGAAGCGGTGCCCGTTTTCGGGGTTGAGGTGGCGGTGGATGAACTTGTCGTTGTATTCGGTTATCTTGCGCACACCCGCCTGACGGAGCAGCTCGTAACGTTGGTCCATCTCGATGCAGAGGCTGTTGAGGGTGCGCACGACCTTGCGCACGTCGGTGATGATGGCCTCCTCGCTGTCGGGCAGCTTTGCCAGATAGTGGCGTTCGATTTTGTTGTAGAGGGAGAGTTCCACCTTCTTGGGGTCGACCATGACGAACTTGAGCTCCGAGGGGTGCTTCTTGAAAAGCAGGGAAGAGATGACGGCGTTGAGACCTACGGACTTGCCGGTGCCGGTGGCTCCCGCCATGAGGAGGTGGGGCATCTTGGCGAGGTCGGCGACGTAGGGTTCGTTGCTGATGGTTTTGCCGAAGGCGATGGGCAGTTCCATCTTCCCGCTGTTGCGGAAAGCCTCGCACTCCAGCATGTTCTTCATCGAAACAATCTGTGGCTTGGCGTTGGGCACTTCGATGCCGACGGTGCCTTTGCCCGGTATGGGGGCGATGATGCGGATGCCGAGGGCAGAGAGGCTGAGCGCGATGTCGTCTTCCAGACTTTTGATTTTGGAGATGCGGACACCGGGAGCCGGCTTTATCTCATAGAGGGTGACCGTGGGCCCCGGGGTGGCGGAGATTTCCACAATCTCTATGCCGTAGTTCTTGAGGGTTTCGACAATGTGGTCCTTGTTGGCTATCAGTTCCTCCTTCGACACCTTCACGTTGCGGGTTTCCCAATCGGTGAGGAGGTCGGTGGTAGGCATCTGATACTGCTTGAGGTCGAGGTGTGGGTCGTAGAGTTGGTCTACGGTGTAGTGTGCTTCGGTGTGCACATTCTCGAACTCGGAGTACTGGGCAGGTTCCTCCTCGGGCTGGGGTTCGGACTGGACGGCATCGGCACCAACGATGTTGAAGGCAATACCATCGTCCCCACCGTTTGAGGGTTGTGATGCAGCTTGCGCCTTGCGGTTGACTTGTACAAACTGGTCGTTGATGTCGAACGTCACGCGGTTGGTTTGTGGGTTCTGAGCAGGTTGGGGAGCGGTGGGTTTGGCAGACTCGGGAGCGGCGGGTTCGGGTGTTGCTGGCTCTGAGGGTTTGTCTTCTCGGACGAAGAGTGAGCCGACAGAGGATTTCACCCCATCCAATGTGGAGGAGATGTCCACCTGTGGGAGCTGCACCTTGGGCATTCTGAAACGCACCTTATGGACAAAGATAAGGTAGACGACGGCCACGAAGGCAAAGAGCACCAGCGCGCCCCACTTGATGAGCATATAGAGCTGCGAGGCTATGAAGTCGCCCGTCACACCGCAAAGGTTGCCTATCAAGTAGTTGCCTTTGCCCCACACACCAGAGCAATAGCCTAGCACCGATGATAGCCATACCATCCAGAAGAGGGTGGACCAGAACGTCTTCTTCCACGGCAGCGGGTTAATCTTCCACAGGCGTAAGCCATAGAGGAAGAGGATGAAATAAAAGCCGATGGAGGCAATGCCGAAGGTTTTCTGTACGATGAGTTGGGCCAGCTTGTAGCCACCCTTCCCCAGCCAGTTCTCGTTGGGTCGGCAGACAAAAAAGGAGACCGTGGCCACAAGCAGGAAGAGGGCAAGCAGCATATAGCATGCCCCCCGCAGCTGGCGGCAGCGTTGGGTTTTCCAAAACTCTTTCAGCCGTCCTGTGGGCTTCGGTTTCCGTTTATTCTTCTTTGACTGGTTTTTCTGAGAAGGCATGTATGGGAAGGGTGGTAAAGTGTAGTAGGTTGTTGCTATTCGAGCAGTTCGGCTGCGCTGTTGATTTCTTCACTCAGGGCTTCCAGTTCCTCTTCGGACATGTCCTTATAACCTGCTGGAGGAAGGAATTCGGCCTCTTTCACCTTGCCTTTCACCACCTCGGTGGCGGTGTAGGTGATGGCGCGGCCTTCGGAACCCATCTGGGTATAAACCAGGGGGAAGCCTTTCACCTGACCTATCAGGAGGCAGTATTCGGGGCCAATCTCGGTGGTGTACCAGCAGGTGTAGGGATGGTCAACTCCTTCGTCGTCGAAGTTGTGAAGAATCATCTTCTTGGCGGTGTAGCCGAGCATCTGCTGAGTTTCGTCGACATATTCATAGTAGAAGTGGCCGGGCACCTCGTCCTTCTCCTCCAGACTGCGGAGCGAGTCGGGGGAGACCTCGTTGCGGATAAGGATTTTGCCGTCGCCAGTGTAGGACTCCAGCTCGATGTCATTGGCGGCCAGATAGCTGATAATGGGGCTGAGGTCCTGAGCCATGATGGTCTTGTAGCCATTCTGGATTGTTGTGCCAACCATCAGCTTGTTGTCGAACACCTTAATTTCGAAAGTGGAATTCTCGGGTTTGATTTGCACATCGACCTTGCCTGAGCTCTCGAGTTTGAATCTGACAATGCCACGGAAGTTGTTTTGGGCATAAGTTGCTCCAGCCGTCATAAGCAGCAAGAGTGTGGCAACTAAAATCTTCTTCATGATGGTAATATTTTCTAATGTTAGTTATTATATTTACACAGTAACGAAAAAGTGGGGAAATTATTTTATTCTCCCCACAAAAAACTAGTATCTTTATTTATCTTGAGAAAAACAGGTTCCGCAACTTTTTGATTCTTAATTTTTAATTGTTCAAGAAGGTGCGGTCGCCCCAGTTCTCGCCAAGTTGGCCGCCGATAATCATGCTGGGTTCTTGCAGCTTGCCTTGGAGCGAGGACTCGTAGGCCTGGTTCTTGGTGACGTTGTCGAAGAGCTGCTGGAAGGTAATCTCGCCACGCGAGGCTTTGAGTTCCTTGAGAATATAGTAGGTGAAGAAGCCGTGGTGCTGGTCAATAAAGGAGTAGGCTGTCTTGTCGCCGTTGGCGGCCATGAAGATGACAATATCGTCGCGCACACGGGGGGCACGGTAGCGTTTGGTCTCCTTTTTGATGTTGAAGAATTCTTTGCCGCTGCGCTGGTGGCCGTCGAAGCTGGCGTCGATGATGAAGGTGTAGCTGAGGGCCTGCACTTTCTTGAACCAGCCGGTGAGGGTGTCGAACGAGATGCACTGGCTCAGCACCTTCTCGGCATCGCTGCCTTTGAGTTCGATGCCGTCGGGCATGGTGCCTGTCTTGCTGCGGAAAGCCCTGATGCGGCTCACGTCGATGTTGCTGGGCATGAGGTAGGGCGAGTATTTGGCGTTGCAGATGCCGTGGCCGGCATAGTAGATGATGATATGCACATCGCCGCTCTGGGCGCGGATGATGTCCTTGAGCCAATGGATGCCCTCGTTGTAAATCTCCTGACGACCGGCGTTGTGCAGCACCTTGACATGGCGGGTGGGTATGCCGAGGGTGTGGATGAAGTACTGGTGCAGCACGTCGCCGTCGTTGGTGGCGAAGTCGCAGTTGGGCAGGGGCGCAGTGTATTCCTCATCGGCGATGATGAGGGCGTAGGTCTTGCTGTTGCTGTTCTCCTCGATGGAGGGGATGTTGAAGTCGACATACTCGTCGTTGAGCAATGCGGCTTCCATGCTTTTGGCCATAGCGTCGAAGGCCCCGTGTACCACGATTTGGAGGCTGCTGCGGCGGTAATGGGGACCGGTCATGTCGAAGCAGCGGGTGGTGTAGAGGTACTCGTTATCGGTCTTTTTGAGGGTGTTGATATTCTCTTCCAGATAGGAATGGACGCTTTGCGCGCGGATATAGGCGAGCTGCGCGTTGGTGGTGATGCCCTCCTTCTGGTCGACGGAGATACGGACGTTCTCGTCGTTGAAGACGGCGGGCATATAGCGGAAGTCGCCATACTCGCCCTTATAGTCGATATGGGCGATTTCGGCCGCGTCGGTGGTGGAGGTGATGGTGATGGTGGTATGACTGCCGGCATTGAAGAGGTCGCTCAGTTCCTCGTCAATCATCTTCTTGGTGAGGTTGCAGATGGCACGGCAGCTGTTGCTTGTGGACCACAGGTAGGCACCCGACGGATAGTCGTCCTCGGTACCCTCGAAGTGGTGGCAGTTGTACGAAATATTGTAGACGAAATTGATTTCGGGTTTGCCCTCCTCGGTGGTGTCCTCCTGGGCGTAGGCGGTGATGCGGACGAAGGTCTCGTCGTACAGTTTCTCGGCATTGGGGAGGTTGATAAGCAGCTGCTGTATCTGCTTGTTCATTTGTTTTTCGCGTTGCTGAGTGGTCTGACGAAGACGCTTGATGATGAAGGTGTGGATGTCGTCGTTGTATTGGTGCTCGCTCTGAGGATGAGATGTAGTAAGCTGAGCCTGTGAGCATAACGGAGCAACAAGCAAGAATGCCAACAGGCCGACAAAGGCGAGCCAAGAGGGGTTTAAACGGTTGTGTTTCATTGCGCAATGATTCTATTTTCAATTTGCAAAATTATATCTTTTTATTGGAACAGCCGCGCCTTTCTATAAAAAATAATCAACGGCACAATGTGAATAAGCGGCTTGGGGGAAGATAGCAGTAAGAACCGAGAAGTAAGTATTGGCCGCCGCATTTCTTACTTCTCAGCTCTTACTTCTTAACTCATTCTTCCCAACTACCTGACCAGCACCAGACGGCGGGGTGCGGAGGCTCCCACGGTGACGAAGTAGACCCCTGCCGATGGCATGCTGACGCTGACCTGCTCCGCTTGACAGCGCTGGGAGTAGAGGCGGCGACCCATCATGTCGTAGATGGCGACATCCTGGTTGGCCACTCCGGTAAGCATGATGGTGTACTGCGGCAATGCCACCGCACGGTAGTCATACTCCACCTCCTCTATGCCTTGCAGGGCGACGAAGTTGGCCACGTAGGTGGCATCGGAAATGACGATGACGGTGCGCGGGTTGTCGGTGATGCCGTCGTGCCAACGGTCGAACCGATACCCCGGAAGGGCTTCTGCCATGATGGTGATGACCGTACCCTGGGGGTAGGTGCCGCCGCCGCTGGCTATGCCCATGTCGTTATTGGCCGACATGACAGTGATTGTATAGGTAGGTGTCTCCTCTTGTGCGAAGTAGGCGGTATACACCACGTCGGCCGTCACGACGATGGTGCGTATAGCATTGGTGCTTCCGTCGTTCCATTGCACAAACCGGTAGCCGCTCAATGCTGTGGCGGTGATGGTGGTGGCGATGCCTGCCTCAAAGGTGCCGCTGCCGTCTACGGTGCCCATCGTAGAGTCGTTGGAAAGTACGGTGACGGTGTAGGTGTTGGGCGCATTGGCTGCAAAATAGGCTATATAGCTGACGTTGGCCGTGACGGTGATGGTACGGACAGCATCCGTGTTGTCGTCGTTCCACCGCACGAAATGGTAGCCGCTCAGCGCTGTGGCGGTAATGGTAGTGGTGGTGCCGGAAGCGAAGGTGCCGCCGCCGCTGGTGATGCCCATGGTGGGGTTGTCGGAATAGACGGTGACGGTGTATGTCTCGGGCGCATTGGCGGCGAAGAATGCCGTGTAGGTGGCGTCGCCGGTGACGGTGATGGAGCGGACGGCGTTGGTGTTGCCGTCGTTCCACTGCACAAAATGGAAGCCGCTGAAGGCGGCAGCCATGATGCTGGTGACCGTGCCTTCAAGGAAGCTGCCGCCGCCGCTGACCGACCCCATACCCGGATTGTCGGAGAGCACCGTGATGGTGTAGGTGGTGGGGGGCAGGGACTCGCTGATGGTGATGTCGTCCAAACGCAGCCAGAAGTTGTTGCCCGTGTTGTGGTGGCGGAAGGCTATATAGACCGTCTGCCCCGCGTAGGCACTCAGGTCTACACTCCGCTGGGTGTAGGCATGGGTGGTGAGGGTGGTCGTGAAAATGGGGGCGGCGACAAAGTCCGCAGGGCTGTTGCCCGTGGTGGAGACGTATACCGAATAATGCTCGGCATGGTGCAAGCTGTCCAGTGCCCCGTCGAACCAGGTGAGGGTATACAGATAGTTTGAATCAAGATGGACTGGGGGCGACACCAGCCAGTTGTCGGGCGTGAGCCCGGGGTGATAGCTGATGTCGGATGCCGAGACGAAGAAGTCGCTTCCGCCGTGGGCGTTGGCGCTCCCAAAGGCCACCGCGCCCTTACGCCAGCCGTAGCCGTCGTTGTCGGCATCCACCATATTCCAGCAATGCAATCCCTCCGAGACCTCGAAGCCCATGGTGTAAGGGAAAGCAGTCACACCGCAGTCCACCACCGTCACATCGACGGTATCGTTCAATATGGTGCCAGAGCTGTTGACCTGGCATGCCACATGATAGCTGCCCGGCGTGGGCCATAGGGCTGTGACTGTCGCGCCGGTGGCCGTGGCGGGTGTTGCACCCTCCAGGGTCCAGCTGATGGCCGAACCCGAAGAGGCGAAGGCCTTGATAGTGGCCGGAACCCCGACGCCCACAGTATCTGGGCCATACATGCTCATAGAAGAAGAGTAGGAGTCGGAGAGTATCGCCCGAATCATCCACGAGCCGCTCGCCGCACCGTGGGTGGCCGTGTTCAGCGAGAGCCATGTGGCCCCGTTGTCGACCGACAGGAGGCTGCTGTTGCTGTCGCCCGTATAAGCGCAGGTGGCGGCAGGATAGGCCACGTCGTCGTTGTGGAAGGTAATCCAGATGGGGAGCGTGGTGCTGGTGGCGACGGGGGCATACAGGCGGATGGCCTGCCAAGTATCGGCACAGCTGTCATCAAACACCATAGTCTGAGAGACCAGGCGAGTGGAGGCGTTGGCAGCAACTCCGCGGTAGACATTGAGGGTATATGTACCCGCATAGGGGACATAGAGCATCGCCTGGGAGACATAGTTCTGATGGCTGACCATGGACGGTGGCAACTTGATGCCCCAGTCGAAGCCGGTCGGCAGCCCCATACCCAACGAGGCGGCATAAGATGCCGTGTCGCAGAACGACACCGTGTCCTGTGAGGCAACCGAACCTGAGCTTCCGTCGGAGAAGAGAGCGGCAATCATGAAGCTGAAATTCAACGGGAATGTGGACAGCGAGCTGCCCCAGAGGCGGCTATCGTTGTTGCCCGCGTAATAGGTCACGGCCGCCGGGTATGGCGCGCTGCTTTCAAATACAATCCATAGCGGCTGGGTGCCAGTGACTATGACGGGGGTGGTCAGCGACATCTGAACCCATCTGTCCGTCAATGTGGCGGGCACTGTGAAGCCCTGTGAATGAACCAGGGTGCGCGAAGAAGACGAACCGGTATACACCTTCAACGTGTAGCTGCCCGCAGAATAAGCATACAGCTGCACTTTTGTGAGGTTATGACCGGCAGTGAGGCACGACGCGGGCAGCTTGATGCCCCACACCGTGTTGGAGGCAGACTGGTAGCTGGCCAGATTGCGTGCCGAGCAGTATTTCAATGTGTCGCCCTGAAGGGGTGCGAAATTGGCCTTAAGCGAGTAGGTGCCGCCGCTGGCATAGAACGTGCGGGGGTTGTATCGGTAGCCGTCGGACCAGTAGTCGAAACGGCAACCTTCCGCCGCCGTGGCGTTGAGGGTGACGAGGGTGGTGTTGGTACCCATGTAGGTGCCGCCGCCCGACACCGTGCCGAAGCCGATGGAGCCGGTATTGACGATGGCCGACACCACTGTGGTGGAATCGAAATCATAGTTGGGCGAGATGCGTATAACAGCCCCGTTGCGGATATTATACGAGTGGTAGCTGGTATCTGTGGCCGTGGACACTGCCAGGTTGAGGCTGCCGATAGCGTAGTAGCCGTCGCACCTGCCCGTCCAGCCCCAATTGAAATGGAAGAGGCCGTTGCTGTCGTAGCCGTCGCACACGAACGAATGCCCGCCCGTGCTGTCACGTCCCGCATAGATGACCGGACGGCCTTGGTTCATCTCATTGGTGAGGAGCGTCGACCAGAGGTGGTCGCCGTAATCCTCGTAATTGATGTGGGCGATATTGCTGCGATACTTGAAATAATAGCGCAAAGCATTCTCGGCACAAGGCACCGCCGTCGTGCCATATTCCGACACGGTGGACCCCTCTGTAAAAGTGTAGGCACTACTGCCCCCTACAGCCGACGAGCCATACTGCATCTCTATGGCCACCCCGATATGATACATCAGCCTGGCGACGGCATTGATTTGGGAATAGTTGCTCGAATAGGTGAGGCTGTCGGGCATGTTGCTCCACGAATAGGTGGTGGTGCCAAAGTTGGCACCGAGCGTGCCATAGGTGGGGTGGACATAGGAATGAGACCCCCAACCGGTAGCAGGATAGCCCCAATACTTCATCACTTGCGCCGTTGCCGTGGCCACACAGCCCACCGCCACACGGTCGAAGAAGGTGCTGTCGTAAGGGCAGAAGCTGTTGTACAGCTGACCCTGCCCCCATTGGGTGGTAATCAGCGGAGCCACGGCGGTAGCCAGCTTCGGAGCCGGGGGGACGGCGTTGAGAAGGCTGCTCCACCAGCCCCGAATCGTGTCGGCTTGCGGTGTGCTGTCCGCCGCCCCCTGACGGGCGGCATGCACCTGCTTGCAGTAACGTATCTGCGACTCATAATCCTCCAGCCACCCTCTGACATTCGACGGCATATCCTTGGTTTGGAAAGTGCCGGAGGTAGAATAGCCCAAGATGGGGCGCACACAGTCGTCGGCAGCGACGACGACAAACCCCATACCTTCTTCTGCCACAAAAGTGTAGAACTCACGGTAAGGCATCGACGAGGAGATGTCGATAAGCTCGACCTCCCCTAACCCTTTCACCTTGTACAAATTGGTAGCCACACGACGAGCCGTCTGATTGTCAACAGGTTCCGCCACAACGGTAGTGGTAGCAAAACCAGCAGCCATCAAGAGAAAAAAAAGTACTATATTTTTCATCCATTAAGTCTTTAAAAAAACACAACAAAAACAAACGGAGGCATAGCAACAACCTCTCAACATATTGACTACCAACGCACATCAAGCGATGAACATTACCTAATCAATCATGCAAAGATACAAAAAAAAATTAATTCACAAACCGACCGACGAAAAACAACATTTCACTGCACAAGCGACAGCGATTCCATCAAGCATGAGGTGGCCTGAAGTCAGGCTTTTAGGCTGACGCGACACCGCTCGCCACAGGCTGCCGTTACGCCATTTTTTCGTCAAGTAACAGATTTCTATAAGACCTCTATAGGCGTTAGCACCTTAAAAAAAGCCTTGGGGCATATTGCTTCGTCCCTAGTCGAACCCTATGCGGGATGAAGGGAGGGCTAGCGAGGCGCGACAGACATGGTGAAGCGGCGCTGAAGGCGGTGGCGGCAGAGGTAGAGCACCCCGCCGTAGAGGGCGACAGCGAGGAGTGTGACGATGGCCACCCACACTTCGGGCAGGTGGGCAAGGGTGAGCGCGATGAAGACAGCCAGCAGAAGCAGGGCCGGGAAGACGTAGGCGACGAGCACCGCCAGAAGGCCGCGGCCGGCGCGGATGATGACCTTTACCTCATCACCGACATGGTATTGCTGCCAGTCGGGGGTTTGGATGTCGACAATCTTGTCGCGGCTTTCGGCAAAGCCACAGTGGGCATGGGCCTCGCAGGAGGAGCAGGCGCTGACGACGTGCATCTGCACTTTGAGCGCGCCGGGGGAGACTTGGGTGACGATACCGTCGTGGGTGGCTAATTTCTCCATGACTTGGGTGCGTGTTTGCAGTTTTTGACACAGCGGCCTTCGGTGTTCATCTTGTGTATCTCGCCTTGGTAGAGCACTTCGGCGCGGCCGTATTCGAAGGGTGAGGCCATGTCGAAGATGAGCGGGATGAAGAAGTCGCCCTTCGTGTCGATATAGCCCCAACGGCCTAACTGGACGGGTGCGAGGCCGTCGGAGAACTGGTAGGCACGCTCGAAGCAGGGCCAGATGACGGGGCGGCCTTCCATGTCGCAGTAGCCATAGCGGCCATCCTTCTCAATGAGTGCCAAACCGTCGTGGTAGCGATAGGCCTCGGCGCGGATGCGGCTGTTGTCGTATTCGATAGGGAGCACCACTTTGCCAGTGCGGTCGATGATGCCCCACTTGCCGCCCAAGGAGACGAGGGCACGGCTTTGGTCGAAGAGGCCCGCCTCATCGTATTGGCAGGGGATGACCTCCTTCCCCTTCTCGTCGAGGTAGCCATACTTGCCGTCGCGCATCACCAAGATACGGCCCTCGGTATTGCCCACGAGATAGGTGTAGACCGGGTCGGTGAGGCGTTTGAACTTGCTGTTGTACATCGCCAGCCCGCTGTCGTCGCCAGCAAAGACGAGCCCTAGGTACATGGAGGTGAGTATCTCGTATTTGATGGGGAAGACTTCGCGGTTCTTATGGTTTATCATACCGTAGCGGTCGTATTTTTTCACCACGGCCACCCCTTCGTGGAAGGGGAAGGCGTAGTCGTATTGCGGGTCGATGACCATCTTGCCGTCGTGGTCGATAAAACCATACTGGACGAGGGTGCTGTCGATGTCGACACCGACGACCGCCAAGCCTTCGTTGAAGGAGGAGGCGGCACGGTAGATGAAGGGGATGTGCTGCACGCCCAGGGTGTCGAAGAAGCCGTAAAGGCCCTCATTGTTGAGCACCATTATCATGCCGTCGGTGGGGTAGAAAACATTCTGATAGAGGCAAGGAATCACCTCCTTTCCGTCGCGGTCGATAAGACCGCAGCTGTCATAGTTCATGTACACTTTGCAGTAGGGGCCATGGAAATGGTCGACAAACATGTACTTGTTAGGCACTATGATGGTGCCGTCCTCGCGCTTGAAGCCGAAGCGGTCGCCATCCTGGGTGGTCTGTATGCCGTCGATGAAGACCAGCTCGCAGCCACATTCTTCGTCGTCGACATACTCCACCTTCTCCTGAGCGTAGGTGAAAGTCATCAGGAGGAGAGATACTAAAAGACAAAAAAGGTTCTTCATGGATATAGGGGTTAAGGGTTAGCGTTTAGGGGGTAGCGTTATCCGTGTGCGGCAGCCAATTCTTAATTCTCAAATAATTGTGACATCCGACGATTCCACCCAGCCCGACGTGCCGTCGGCTATATGCACCTTGTGCCAGGAGCCAAGGGTTTCGTCGACAGTCACCTTGGTGCCTTCGTGGAGGACCATCTTATCTATTCCGCCGGCCTCGGGTGAGCCCTTCATCACAATCATGGGGTTGGTGATGATGGCTTTGTCGTGCCTGTTGTACTGGACATGGGAGGCCACAGTACAAGCTGTGGCGAGCAGCAATATCAGGCAGAGCAGCAGCCCCACGAGGAGCGAGCGTTTGCGCCACACGTAGTCGGTACTCACAAAGAAGAAGACCACGAGGAGTGCCAGCAGCGCCACTAGGACAAGCAGCACCACCAGCCAGCCGTTAGGGCTGAACCAATTGACCAGAGCACGGGCCCATTGTGCAAGGAACACCTGGGGCAGCTCGTCAATTTTGTCCTCTGTCTTGGAATAGGCCAGCTCGAGATTCTGGCGAGCGTCGGTGAAATGAGGCTTGAGGCGGAGCGCACGCTCGTAGTTGAGTATTGCCTGCCCCATCTCGTCCTGACGATAATAGGCATTGCCGAGATTGTAATACAGCTCGGCCGAATGCTGTCCGGAACTGAGGATGTCGTTGTAAGCTTTGGCTGCGGCCTCGTAATCGCCTTTGCCGTAGGCATCGTTGCCTTTCTGCATCAGTTGTGGCAAAGACTGTGACATGGCGGTGCCAGCTGCCAGTATGACGAATACTATGGAGATGAGTTTTTTCATATATGGGTTACTATGGGAATGGGTTAAAGCATTACTATCATTTGCAGGGCCTGGTCGTAAATCTGCTGTTTCTTGGAGGTGGCATCGCCAGGTGCGAAACGGGCGAAATCGACGTCGTGCAGCGTCTTCATGATGAGTTCCTGTTGGGACTCGGACACCTGTTTCTCCACAAGGCATTCCTTCACGGTGTCGCTGCTCAGGCTTGCCAGTTCGATGTTGTATTTGTCGGCCAGACAGCCCCAGATAGCCTTGTATATCTCTTCGTAAAACAGGTTGTCGTCGCCGTCGTGCAAGTGGAGGGCGGCCTTCTTGAGGCGTTTGCGTGCCTCCTTGGTGGCACGGCGCAGACGCATGCCGGCAACATCCTGCTGCTGCGCCAGACGACGGCGGTAATAGAGTATGGCGGCGACGGCGGCGGCCACTATCAACGACAGCAGTGTCCAGAACCACCATGCGGGGCGCGCCGCCTGTTGGAGGGGTGCAAAGGTAGTGGAGCCTGTGTGTATGTGGTTGATGTCGGAGTTGAGCAGCTTGACGTCGGTCTTGTTGCTGGTGACGTTCTTCATCGACTTGGGGTCGCCCTTGTTGATGTGTACCTTCACGGCATCGACATGCTTGGTGACATAGCGGCCGGTGTTGGGGTCGAAGGAGACGAAGTCGAAAGCGGGAATCTCGTAGTCGCCCTGATTGCGGGGGATGAGCACCCATTCGAAGGTGCGGCTGCCGCTGATGCCGGAGCTGGAGCGGTTGATATGGTCGTTGATTTGTGGGTCGTAGACTTCGAAGACTTTGGGGAACTCGATATCAGGCGCATCGATAAGCATCAGGTTGCCGCTGCCGCTGATGGTAAGGCGGTAGGTGATGGCCTCGTTGGCACGTACCTCGCGGGTGTCCACATCGCGTGAGACGGCAAAGCTGCCCACCGCCCCCTTGAAGCCTTTGGGCGATTCGGGCAAAGGTTTGACTCTGAGGTTGATGCTGTTGGTCTGCAGATGGCGTTGGACGGCCTGTGTGGGGTTGAAGAAGGGGTCGTCGAAGAGGTCCCAGATAGAGCCTGTGCGCTGACGCTGGCGTTGGACGAGGGCCAGCACATCGAGGTCGAGAGGCTCGATGGTGAGCTTGCCGCTTTCTTGAGCAAAGAGGGCTCCACGGCGGATTTCAGCCACCATGTAGCGGCGCCCATCCACGGTTTCCTCATACTGCTTGACACTCCCATCCTTGGTGAGGTCCTCGCTCCAAAAACCCTTGTTGCCAGGCAGTTTGTCGATTTGGTATTGCTGGAGCGACACCTGGGTGTAAATCTTATAGGTTAGGATGACTTGCTCGCCTTGATAGGGGTTGCTCTTGCTGATGTTGGCACGTGCAAAGAGCGACCGGTTGTCGATATTGCCTGACTGCGAGGGCTGTGCAGCAGCATGCTGTTGGGCAGCCGAACTGCGGGCGTTGCGTTGCTGGGTCTGCGGCGCACCTTTCTCCACCTTGATGGTGAACCCTTGGCAGGAAACCCGCTTGCCATCGGCCGAGCAGCTGGCCCCTCCCACGTTGAAGGTGCCCTCCATGTCGGCTTGGACGATATAGGTGAAACCCGTGGTGACAGAGCTGGTAATCTGCCCGTTGATAATCGACGTGCTGGACATGTGGGAGGCGTTGGGACCTGAAAGCACCGAGAAGCCTTTGAAGTTAGGCCCGCGGAAGTCGTTGGCACGCGAATTGACCTCGTAGCGCACTTCGAAACGTTGCCCCACCCCTACCCGTTCGGGGGCACGGACGGTGAGTTCCTGTGCTGACAGGGGGAGGGTCAGCAGGAGCGTAATTACTATTAGAAGAGCTTTTTTCATATATGCCATGTGTGTCATTGTGTCATATCGTATGATAATACATTACCAGTCTTTCTCTATTCTACCAGGGGAGGCCACTTCCAGCTTTTTGGCGTTTTCCTTCATGGTGTTTTTCTCGTTGTTTTTCACCGCCTCAAGGATACGCTCGGCATCTTGTTTTTTCTGTTGCTGCTGTTGCTGCTGTTGTTTTTGCTGCTGGCGGTCCTGTTTTTTGTCTTGTTTCTGTTGGTCTTGCTGGTTTTGCTGCTGGTTGTTTTGGTCCTGCTGCTGGTCTTGGCCTTTGTTGCCGTCTTTGTTCTTATCCTTTTTGTCCTGCTGGTCGTTCTGCCCGCCACCCTGCTGTTGTTGCTGCTGCTGTGCTTGTTGCAGCATCTTTTTGGCATAGGAGAGGTTGTAGCGGGTGTCGTCGTTCTTGGGGTTGAGCTTGAGCGACTCCTGATAGTCGTTGACGGCCTGCTGGAACTGCTGCATTCCTTCGGCACGGTTCTCTTTCTGGAGACCCGCCATGAGGCTGCTATTACCGCGGTTGTGGAGGATGCGGCTGCGGGTTTTCTTGTCCAAATCGGGGTATTCGAGGGCACGTCCGAAATGCTGCGAAGCTTCGTCGTACTTTTTCTGCCTGTAGAGCGTGTTGCCCAAATTGTAGTGGGCACGATAGGCGGTGCTGTCGCTATGAAGGGCACGGCGGTAGTTGACTTCGGCGCGGTCGTAGTGCTGCGACTTGTATTCGCGGTTGCCTTTGCGGGTCTCCTTCCTCACCTGGCTGCTCTGAGCCTCCGACAATGCGGGGAGCAGGAGGAATAGTGCAATAAGGATGATATGTAGCGTGCTTTTCATTATTCTTTGTTCATGAGTTTGTCTAAGTTGAACTTCTTGTTGCGGCGCTCGAAGATGAGGAGTTCGGCGAGCAGACAGACGAGGGCTGCCACGAGGGGGTACTGGTAGCGGCTTTCATATTCGGAGAAGAGGGTCTCGCCGAAGTTGTCTTTTTCGAGGCCTTCGATGAGTTTGGTGATTTCCTGAATGCCGGAGTTGATGTTGTTGGCGCGGACATAGATGCCCTTGCCGGCATGGGCTATGGCGGTGAGGGTGGCCTCGTCGAGGTGGGTGGTGACGGTGTTGCCGTTGGCGTCGCGCTTGTAGCCGACACGCTGCCCCCCGCGGTATTCAGGAATGGGGGTGCCTTCGGGGAGGCCCATGCCGATGGTGCAGACACGCACGTCCTCGGAGGCTGCCTTGCGGGCGGCGGCCTCGGCATCGTCCTCGAAGTTCTCGCCATCGGAGATGACCACGATGGCACGTCCCTTGTTCCTCACCCATTCGCGGTCGGGGTCGCCATAGCCGAAGGTCTCCATGGCCTTGTCGATGGCATCGCCGATGGCGGTGCCCTGGACGCTGATGAGCGAGCAGTCGATTTGGTCGAGGAAGAGCTTCACGGCGCTGTAGTCGCTGGTGAGTGGCATCTGCACATAGCTGCTACCAGCAAAGACGATGAGCGACACACGGTCGCCGCCCAGTGCACTCAGCAGGTTGGCGACAGTGCGTTTGCTGCGTTCGAGACGGTTGGGCTGTATGTCTTCGGCCATCATGCTGTTGGAGATGTCGAGACAGACGGCGACATCGCTGCCCATGCGCTCGCCTTTGACCATCTTGCTGCCTTCCTGGGGGTTGGCGATGGCTAGGATGAGGAATGCTGCGCCCAGCATGATGAGGCTGAATTTGACGGTAGGACGCCAGGGGGAGGCATCGGGGATGAGGCGGCCGAACATGCCGCGGTCGGCAAAGTGTTCGAGCCGTTGCTTGCTACGATACAGCTGCCAGACCCATGCCCCCACAAAAAGGGGGATGAGCAGCAGGAGCCATAGTATTCGGGGATGTTGGAAATGAATCATCTTTGTTAATTCGTTAATGCTTTGTTTAGTTAATTGGTGAGTCGGCTAGCACATCATCTTAATTTTCAACTTAGGGTGTGCTGCGGAAGTAGAACAGGCCGAGGAGGACTTCGAGGAGCAGGGCGAGAGCCGCCACAATCAGCCATCCGAGGTATTCGTCTTTGGTCTGGGCATACTGGGTGACATCTATTTTGCTTTTCTCCATCTGGTCTATTTGCTTGAAAATCTTCTCCAAGGAGCTTTTACTCGTGGCACGGAAGTAGCGTCCGTCAGCCGTGGACTGGGCCATGCGGGTCAGCAGCTGCTCGTCCAGTTCCACGGGAATGTTCTGATAGTGAACCCTGCCGAACTGGTCGCGGAAGGGATAGGGAGCCAGCCCGTGGGTGCCAACGCCGATGGTGTAAAGCCTTATATTGTATAGGGCTGCAATCTCGGCGGCACTCTGTGGGTCAACGGCACCCTGGTTGTTGATACCGTCGGTCAAAAGGATGATGACCTTGCTCTTGGCCTCGCTGTCCTTGATGCGGTTGATGGCGGTGGCAAGGCCGTCACCAAGGGCGGTGCCGTCCTTGACCATGCCGCTCTTGATGGCATAGAGCTGCTTGTGCAGCACATGATGGTCGATGGTGAGGGGCACCTGGGTGAATGCTTCGCCCGAGAAGACCACTAGGCCCATGCGGTCGTTCTTGCGGCCGTCGATAAAGTCGGATGCCACCTTTTTGGCGGCCTCTAGACGGTTGGGCTTGAAGTCTTCGGCCAGCATGCTGCCGCTGACATCCATGGCCATGACTATGTCGATGCCTTCCACCTTCATCTCCTGACGGCTGAGCTTACTTTGGGGGCGCGCCAGTGCCACAATGATGGCACTCACCGCCACCATGCGGAGGACGAAGAGCAGCGGGTAGGCACGCTGCCGGAAGGTTTTGCGGACACCTTTGAAAAGAGTGATATTAGAAAACTGTAGCGCTGGTTTCTGCTTGCGGTAACGCAGGACATACCACAGCACCATGAGTGGTACGACGAGCAGAAGCAGTAGCAGATAGGGATGTGCGAATGTGAGCTTCATGAGTGGTGGCAATTAAGGGTTTGACTGGGTATTGGGAGCGTTGTCTTCTGCCGTCTCACGCTTAGGGGCGGTGGCGCGGACGAAGGCCGTGGCCTGTGACATGGAGAGGTCGTGCTGGTGAGGCAGGGGCTGCGACTTGGCAAACTTCACCATGTCGGCGGTCTGGAGAATCTGCTGCAGCATGGCAGCAGCCTCGTCGCTGTAGGCACTACAGGCGCGGAAGGCCTCGAGGGTTTGGTCGGAGGTCATCTCGGTCGACTGGATGCTGTAGGTCTCCTCCAGATAGTTGCGCAGAATGTCGGTGAGACGTGTATGGTACTCCTTCACTGCACCCTGCTGCCACAGCTGCTGCTGGCGCAGCTCCTCAAGGGCGTTGAGGGCACGGGTGTCTGAAGGCAGAGGAGGTGCCTGCGGTATGGCGATGAGCGGCTTGTGTTTGCGCATGCGGATTATCACGTATACGATGGCGGCAATCAGGGCGAGGATGCCGAGCACGATGCCCACCACCTTAGCCACCTCGCCGAAGGTGTAGGGCTGGCGGAGGATGTTGGCGATGTCCTTGATATTGGTGTTGGTGGTGTCCACATTAGGGACATCCTTAACGGTGAGCAGCACCGAGTCGCGCCCCACATGCAGCCAGTGTTCACCTTCTTCGAAAGAGGTGAGTGCGGTGCAGAAGGTGCCGCCCACGGTGTCTGTCCACTGGCGCAGTGCCACGATGTCGTTGGCCGAGAGCTCCTCGAGAGAGGGGTAGAAAGGGGCAGGGCTGATGTAGAGCACCGTTTGGTCGCCCAGCATGATGGTGGTGCTGTCCAAACGGAACTGATACTGCGGAATCGCACCCCCCAGTATTGAGTCCTGCGCGGCAGCCTGCACTGCCACACCTATTGTCAAAAGTATGCAAAAAAATATGTTCTTCATAAATGCTTGAATCTTAACTGGAGTAGGAAGTAAGATGTAAAAAAGAGGACGCGTCGGCCACCTTCTTACTTTTTAGCTCCTACGTCTTAACTCTTTCTTAGGGGAGCCCCACGGCGTTCGAATAGTTTCTTCAATTCTTTCACATAATCTTCGCCTGTGTAAAGGACCGTCTGGTCGATGCCGTATTTCTTCAATGTCGCCTCCACCTTGTTGACATGGGAGGAGTAGCGGTAGGCAAACTCGTTGCGGATGGCGCGATCGGCGGTATCAATCCATATCGTCTCGCCAGTTTCTGGGTCATAGAACTTGGCGAGGCCGAGGTCGGGCAGATGCGCTTCCTTCTCATCGGCGATGCGTATGGCCACCACATCATGTTTGCCCGAAGCGATTTTCAAGGCATCGGTGTAGTCGTCGTCATAGAAGTCGCTGAGCAGAAATGCCGTGCAACGTTTCTTAATCACATTGGAGAAATAGCGGAGTGCCTCGGAGAGGTCGGTGCCGCCCGACTGTGGGCGGAAGGTGATGAGTTCGCGGATGATGCGGAGGATATGGCTGCTGCCCTTCTTAGGAGGTATGAACTTCTCGATGCGGTCGCTGAAAAGAATCACACCCACCTTGTCGTTGTTCTGAATGGCACTGAAAGCGATGGTGGCGGCCACCTCGGCCACCAGTTCCTCCTTGAACTGGTGATGGGTGCCGAAACGGTTGGAGCCGCTCACGTCGACCAGCAGCATTACCGTCAGCTCGCGTTCTTCTTCGAACACCTTCACATACGGGTGGTTGAGCCTTGCCGTCACATTCCAGTCAATGCTGCGGACATCGTCGCCATACTGGTACTCACGCACCTCGCTGAAAGCCATGCCGCGGCCCTTGAAGGCACTGTGGTACTCGCCCGAAAACAGCTGCCTCGACAACCCGCGCGCCTTGATTTCAATCTTGCGGACTTTTTTTATTATGTCGCTATACTGTTCTTCCACTTCATTATAATTAAAAAACTTCTCAATTCACAAAATAGTCTTGACCGTGTTTTTAAAAGTAAAAGGTAAAACCAAAAAGGTAGGCCGACACGCCCCATCACATGTATTTAGTTTTTACTTTTTATTATCGGTCATTCTCAAGGCACGTCCACTCTATTGAGCACTTCGCCCACCACCTCTTCACTGGTGACGTTCTCGGCCTCAGCCTCGTAGGTGAGACCCACGCGGTGGCGCAGCACGTCCATGGCAATGGCGCGCACATCTTCGGGGATGACATAACCCCTGCGGCGCATGAAGGCGTAAGCCTTAGATGCCAACGCCAGGTTGATGCTGCCACGCGGCGACGCGCCATAGCTGATAAGCCCCTTCAGCTTGCTCAGCTGGTACTGTTCCGGGTATCGGGTGGCGAAGACGATGTCGGTGATATAGTTCTCTATCTTCTCGTCCATGTACACCTCGCGGACAATATCGCGAGCCCTGATGATGTCGGCAGGCTTCAGTATAGGCTGCTGTTTGGTGAATTCGCCCATGATATGTTGGTGCAGAATCTGACGTTCTTCTGCCTTCTGGGGGTAGCTGATAACCACCTTCAGCATAAAGCGGTCTACCTGAGCCTCAGGCAAGGGGTAGGTCCCTTCCTGTTCGATGGGGTTCTGCGTGGCCATCACGAGGAACGGCTCCTCCAGCTTGTAGGTATTCTCCCCGATAGTCACCTGGCGTTCCTGCATAGCCTCCAGCAATGCGCTCTGCACCTTGGCAGGGGCGCGGTTGATCTCATCAGCGAGGATAAAATGAGAGAAGATGGGACCCTTCTTCACATTGAAAGACTCGCTCTTCTGACTATAAATCATGGTTCCCAACAGGTCGGCAGGCAATAGGTCGGGGGTGAATTGGATGCGGCTGAACTTGGCATCAATAGCGTTGGCAAGTGAAGTGATTGTCAAAGTTTTGGCTAGACCAGGGACACCCTCCAGCAAGACATGTCCATTACTGAGCAGACCTATCATCAGACTTTCTATCATGTGTTTTTGTCCGACGATGTTTTTGCGCAGCTCCATGGTAAGGGCATCGACAAAGGCACTCTCTCTTGAAATTCGATCGTTCAGTTCTTGAATGTTGACAGATTCTTCCATTATACTATTATTGTTGATTTGTTGATTCGTTGACAACTAAAACTTATCGTTTAAAATAATACCATCGCGGCATTGATTTAACCATTAAAAAAATCATTCTGTTTTTTAAAACTCGTCTTCGTATAACGCAAAGCATTTTTTTTTATTGCCAAATTATACTTTTTTTTGAGTTTATCAGATAATGGTTTAATAACTAGCAGCCTATACACTATTGTTCCAATAGTGGTATTCAATTTTGAAAGCGTTGACTTCACGGCTTCCGCTATGCCCAGCCATCGAGAGTCCACAGGACTTTCTTCAGCTCGTCACGCTGAGATATATTAGCTTGATAATCCCACCCTTGTGGTGTGGGGATATTGAGAGGCTGCCTCTTCAAGGCAATTATATGGAAGTTCTCTTTAGTTATTTACACCTTTGCCAATCTTCGTAATAAGCATGTGGTGAGTTCTATTTATTTGTTTTCATTGTCATGTCTCTACAAGACGCAGTTTTGTTAGACTCTGACTATCACCGCACTGCGCAATGTGCGATGTTGCTCCCATTCGGTCGCGACACCGCACATTGCTTGTACGGTGTTATTAATGGTCACACCTTTACGAGGTGATTTATAGAAGTCCCCTTAAAATTCAGCCTCTTTGAGGCCGTTGAAAAATCAGTCACTTATTGCATAAGAGCACATTTTTTCATTGACATATATCACTAATTGGTAACACAATAATGTTTAATATCAATTTCTTGCGACAGGTGTCAAGCACACATATTTACAGTTCGGGAATGCTAGTATACGAAAACTTTTTGTTTTTCACACAAAGACATGAAAAAACGCCCTAATACAAGGGACCCTGGTTTGGTATGGGTTCGGATTTTTGACAGTCATGGGGTACTCTGTCGGACTTTTTTTATTTTTTTTGGCAGAAAAGCTGTACAGAACAAAAAAAAATTGTATCTTTGCTAATTAAAATGCATATAAGAAAATTGAATATCTAATTAAATATTAACTTCTTATGAAAAGTAGAAAAGTACTTCTCGGCTTGATTGTGGGCTTTTGTGTGTGCCTGGCGGGCACTGCTGCGGCCCAAAAGGCAAATTATGAAAGCAACAAACTTGTAGAAATCGGCCCCGACAATATCGGCGGACGTGTTACTTCATTGGTCGTGGCTGGCCACCCGGACGAAAATTCCGTCCTACTCTATGCTGGGGCAGCCACTGGCGGTCTTTATAGCCGCTTGGTTTCCACTCTGGACACCGTATGGCAGTACGTCCCCTGCTTCATCAACGGAGAGGAGTTGACACTGCCCATTAGCAAGCTCATTAAGCTGGACGACAACACTCTGCTCGTCGCCACCGGTGAGGGCTTCTACAACAAAGGCAACAAACTGAATAAGATGGCAGCCCTGGGTCGTGGCATCTTCCTTTTCGACATGAACACCCAGAACTTTACCCTTGTCAACAACACGAACCCCGGCACCGACCTGGAGGCCGACTTCGCAAGTGTGAATGACATTGACATGATGGTGTCGCAGGGGGTCACCTACCTCTTCGTTGCCACCCAGACAGGCCTTTTCCGTTGGACTCTCAACCAGCCTTCAGACATGAACAACGCCCCCATCCGCATTTTCGAGGGTGCTGTCCGTGACGTGGCTGTGTCGCAGAACTTCAACAGGGCTTTTTTCTCCAGCAAGGGCAACCTTTATAAGATTAGCGATGTCATCGCCAACTCGCCCGTTGTGAACATCACGGGAAGCTGCGACGCGTTTGGCTCCAACGCCAGCAACATCGACCTGGCTCTTGCTCCGTCTGATGAGAGCTACCTCTACGCAATGGTCTCCGACCAGAACGGCATGATGACCGGACTGTACCTCACCCGCAACACCAACAACTGGCGACTCCTTTCGAGCTCCACCGTCACCCCGTTCAGCAGCGTTGCTACCGCAAAGACTTGCGGTACCGTATGCGTAAGCCCCCTCGACCCCACCAAGGTGTTTTTGGGCGGTGCGAACGTATGGGTTGGAAAGGGTTATGTGGAAGGCTCTCCCTACCAGTGGACCAGCACTTCGTACAATGAGATGCAGCTCAACTACGGCGACTATATGTCCACCGTCTATTCCAACGCAGCATTCGTTCATTCCGGCATTCACGAGATTGTGGCCGACACCCGTTGGTATGGTGAGTCCGAAGGGATGTACGAGGGCTATTACATCGTCACCGACGGCGGCGTTTACTACACACCCACGGCTTCTCACTCTTTTTATGAGAACTACAATCGCGGACTGAACAGCGTCCAGATTAACTCACTGGCCGTCTGCCCTGACGGTTCCATCATCAGCGGTGCTAACAGCAACGCCTGCCCCTTCATCGAAGCCCGTGTGGCACACAACGGAGGGGACGCTTCCACCACTTGGTACGACCGCGAAGGTTCGCTCACCAACCACATGGCCAACGTCATTTGGAAAGGCAACGGCGGCCTGGTGGCAGCTTCGCGCTTCACCCAATATTCACCACTCTCGCGCCGCACCATCTTCGTTTCTTCCTCCAACGGAGCTATTGGCCGCGCATATAGCGACTTCTCCAATTACACCAATACCCAGACTTGGACTTCGGACCAGTCGTTCATGTCCGACCTGGTGGCTGGCGGCCCCTCAATCGGACAGATATACTTGTGGGAGACCGAAAACAACACCTTCACCAACGACAGCATCACCTTCCTTATCGACACCCTGAGTTTCGTGAAACGTGACGGTGTTATCGATACGCTGCACTCCTCCAGAGACATGATTCACGCCGGCGACTCTATGTTGGTGCTTGACCCCTCGCATGCTTCTTATCCTTTCTGGCATGTGTTTGACCACAGCTTCATCATCCGTGACGAGATGGTGCAGACAGTCCATCTCCCCTACTTGAGCCGTCTTCTCGCCGTGACCACTGAGGCCAACATGCCACAGAACACCAATGTGTCATACTGCTGGTTCCCCACCGACTTCCGCAAGGTTTTTGACGGTGACAACGACACCCGCTTCTGGAGCCACATCTACGGCATCAATGGTTCAAGCCATCCCCACTCTTTTGTTCGCTACACTGCCCTGTCGAAGGATGGCGACTGCGCCTTTGTGGTTGTTGAGGACGACAGCCGCGGAGAGTCGTTTCTCGCCCGCGTACACGGATTGAACAGCGCCGACTACAGGGCTGCCGTCCATACCATCCGTGGACAGGTGGACTACAACGTTTCCAACCGCGTAACCGTCACCGACACCATGATGGTCACGAACGACAGCTATTTCTTTGGCCGCCGTATTTCGTCCATCAGCGTTGATCCCCGCGAGGGCAAGGACGCTATAGTCCTCACCTTTGACGGCTTTGGCAACGATGCCCCCAATGTGGTGTACATCGACAATGCCAGCAAACCCAACTATACAATACACTACATCCCACTGCCCACCACCATGCCTGCCTATAGTGCCATGATTGAATACACCACAGGTGAGATTTATGTAGGTACGGAAGACGGTGTTTTCCGTTCTTCCAACATCACTACCCCCAACTGGCAGCCCTATGGTGCCTTCAAGGGCGTACCTGTTACCTCTATGTATCAGGTCACTTGCAACTTGCCGCGAATTAAATTCATCGGCCACGATGGCGTTACCGAGGTTCCTTACATCTTCCCCCGCACCAAGTATGCCTACGCCATGTATTTCGGCACCTACGGACGCGGTATTTTCATGGACAGCACCCATGTGGTGGATCACACCAACGAAATCGTCTATCCCGAAGACTATGAGGGGACCCTCGACATTCCCGCCGTTGCTTCTACCGGTAACAACTCTGTCCGTTTCTACCCCAACCCTGCCGTCAGCAATGCCACAATGGAAATTGACGTGACAAATGCCGGCAACGCTGTGGTTCGCATCTATGATATTAACGGTAAGGCCGTCTATAGCGAGAATCTGGGTCATCTGGGCGAAGGTGTATACACCCGCAACATCAATTGCCAGAACCTTCCCAAGGGCATGTACCTGGTCAACGTGATCATCGGTGGACAGCGCGCTACTTCTAAACTTGTCGTAAGATAGTAATATTTGATTTTACAATCGAAATAATCCGATAACAAATAGAGGTACGGGGCAGCATAACTCAGTACCTCTATTTTTATGAAGTTAACTAATAAAACGAATCTATATAATAATGAATAGTAATCTTGTTCAAGAGCTTCGCTGGAGGGGCATGATTCACGATATGATGCCCGGCACGGAAGAACAGCTCTCAAAGGAAATGACCACCGCATACGTAGGCATCGACCCCACCGCCGACTCACTACATATCGGACATCTGGTCAGCATCATGCTTCTCAAACACCTACAGATGGCTGGCCACAAACCCCTAGCTCTCGTGGGTGGGGCTACGGGCATGATTGGCGACCCTTCGTTCAAGGCAGCCGAACGCAAGCTGCTCACTGTGGATGAGGTGCAACACAATGTCGACTGTATCCGTAAACAACTGTCCAAATTCCTTGATTTCGAAAGCAACACTAATGGAGCTGAAATCGTCAACAACTACGACTGGATGAAGGACTACCTCTTCCTCGACTTCATACGCGACGTAGGCAAGCACATCACCGTCAACTATATGATGACGAAGGACTCCGTCAAAAAACGTATGGAGACGGGCATCTCGTTCACCGAGTTCAGCTACCAGCTGCTCCAAGGCTTTGACTTCCTCACACTCTACCGCACCAAAGGGTGCAAACTACAGATGGGCGGTTCCGACCAATGGGGCAACATCACCACCGGCACCGAACTCATCCGCCGCATGGAAGGGGGTGAGGCCTTCGCCCTCACCTGCCCCCTTATCACCAAGGCCGACGGCACCAAATTTGGCAAAACCGAAGGTGGCAATGTATGGCTCGACCCCGAAAAGACGAGTCCCTACAAATTCTACCAGTTCTGGCTCAACTGCTCCGACATGGACACAGCCAAATATATCCGCATCTTTACCCTACTTTCGAAAGAGGAGATAGAAGCCCTTGAAAAGCATCATGCTGAAGCTCCCGAACGCCGTATTTTGCAGCGTGCATTGGCCAAGGACATCACCTGCCGTGTGCATTCCGAGGAAGACTACAACACTGCCGTCGCCGCTTCCGAACTCCTCTTTGGCAAAGGCACCACCGAACAGCTCAACGGACTCGACCGTGCTACGCTTCTTTCTATTTTCGAAGGCGTACCCCAGTTCACCGTCAGCCGCAGCACCATCGAATCAGGCATCAGCCTCGTCGACCTGTCTGCCCAGGTGGGCATGTTCGCATCCAAAGGAGAAATCCGTCGCGAACTGAAACAGAACTCCATTTCCGTCAACAAGGCCAAAGTGGGAGAAGACTGCCGTCTCAGCACCTCCGACATTCTCTCCTGCGGAAGCATCCTAGTCCAGAAAGGAAAGAAAAACTACTACCTGCTGAATGTGGAATAGCTACCAAGCAGGAATTGCATTTAATAATCGAGTAGGAGGAAAACGAAGTAGTTTTCTTCCTACTTTCGTTTTCTGACCTCTCACACCACCGTACAAGCGGTTCCACATACGGCGGTTCCGTGCTTTGACACCTCCGAGGGCGTGCGTCTTGTTGTCTGCGGCTACCTCATACCAAACGTCGCTCCCCGCTTATCCTTTAATTCCGTCATACTTTCTACGGGGTAGCCTCCCTACGGAGTAACTGTCTCTTAGGTACTCATAACCAGCAATTACTTATCCGCTGCACGGTTCGGACCTTCTGTCCTTGTGAGGATTCCTGCCTTTTGATCGTACTTCGGCAAACTCGTTATCAGACATACCATGACCTCGGCTGACTTCTCATGACAAACCTTACTCCGCTATGGTACATAGAATAGTTTTATCTTCACCATGCGTCCATGGGACCTCCCCGATTAAGAACATAATCTTTCACACTTATACCTGCTTGATTTACACCACCCATTCCGAATAGCTATAGGTCTTTAACTTCTTTGGCAGCCTTACCCACAGGCAAATGCCTTCATATCAAGTTTCTGTCCGTCAAGCCAGTGCTTTGCCGCCTACTTCTTTCAGATTCCACTTCGCAACGGACACCCTTGCTCTTGGCTATATGGTTCCTGCTATTAGGGTTCACTCGGAACTTGCATCCGTTAGACAATGCTCATGCTGAGTATACACAAAGAAGGGAGGCTCACATGAGCCTCCCTTCTTTTGTTAAACAATATCAATTCTACTGCTCGTCAATAATTTCTATAATTTTGGAATTAGTCTCAAAGGAGATAATCTTGGGGTCGACTTCCTTCTTGCAGAAAAGGCAGCACTTCACACGGGCTATGCGGCACTGATAGGTCATCTTGTTCTTGAGGTTGCGAATGTAGAGGTCTGTAATTTTGTGTTTGGGAAACATGGAGGCAACCGTGTCCATGATGGCATGGGGGTAGTATTTTTCATCGATGAAGTAACGGATTTCCGTACCCTTAGGCATGAAACGGATGGCCTGACGCTCACCATCGGAGTTGATAAATGTTGCCATATAGGCTGAACTGTCAAGAGCCATAGACCATGTAACATTTTTCACATTGCTGACCTGAGACTGGAAATCTTTAATATAGCGCACAGGCACTTCACTTTCCTTTACACTCTTATCCTTTTGAGCGAATGCCATGGTATGACACATGGCAATTAATACGGCAAAAATGATTATCTTTTTCATATTGAAGTTATTAATTATTTATTATGCTCTTCATTTGAACTTACAAAAATACGAATTATTTGTTACATGGGCAAATTATTTTGGATATTATTTTCCAGTATTCTTCTAGATGACGTGAATAATTGAAACTTACAGCATATTGCTGTTCTTCAAGTGAGCGCACGATGTCGGTTTGAGACATGCTCGTTCGGACTGCCTGTGCCATCGCTTCTGGTTCGAAGGATGGGAAGTAAAAGGCATGGCTGCCTCCTATTTCGGGCAGACTGGTCATCCGAGAGCAGATGACAGGCTTGCCCCATTGCATGGCTTCAATGACTGGGAGTCCGAAGCCTTCGTAGAGCGACGGCATGACCAAGGCTGCGCAATGGGCATAGAGCCAACGGCGCTGGGTGTCGTCCACTGTGCCTAGCATCCGCACATTGGCATGTTGAGGCAGCTGCTCACGGAGGTGTCGGGCGTAAGCACCCCTGTCATCCCCAGCAATGACCAGCTGATAGTCTGGCATGAGGTCCATCATGGGCAGCAGCACGTGGTTGTTTTTCTTCGGCTTGACGACCCCGATATTCAGCAGGAACGGCTTAGTGGCATCCACAGTGGAGGGCCTTTGTTGGGGCCCCTCACGCATATCCTCTACCCCATTGTATATTACATGTGTTTCCTTCCCTTTGAAGTCGATATGTCGCCGGGTGTCTTCCTCAACGAAATGCGAAATGAACAGGAGGCAGTCCGCCCGGTCGCATTCTTCCTGCAGACGACGCCTGTAACGCTCCCTTTTCCTGCCTTGCTTCTCATATATGAAGTTCACGTCATGTATGGTGACCAAACGGAAAGTGTCGTATGCCATGGGGCGAAAGGACGACAGCTGGTGGATGGACTGCCAGATGTCGTACCGCGGCATCAGCCACGGCATGAACCTATAGCAGTCTTTAGCCTCTAGATAACGCACCCTCTGCCCAAATGCACCCATAAAGGCTTTGGGTACCAGCAGGGTGACCTCCGCTGGCAGTTCGTCGGCATGTTGGGCATACCAGCGACCATAATTCAAGGCTATCTGCCCCAACCCACAGTATGGGTGGCGCAGGATGCTCAGGTCTATCAGAAGGCGTTTCATAAGAGTTACAGTTGAGGGTTGGAACCTTCTCCAGGTTGAACTTTAGCTTTTCGTCATTTGCATCAGGTGTTCCATCACCCGGCGACCGTCGTGTATTACCTGCATGCTCCAATAGAGTTTGAGGGTTATCTGTTCTTCTTCGTCCAACTGCCAGGCGATACGGTTGTCAGCCCGCATTTTCTCAGTGAGGTAAAATAGCGAGAGGGCAGCGCACACCGAAATGTTGAAACTTTCGGTGAAACCGTACATGGGCACTTTGACATAACCATCGGCCAAGTCTATCGCTTCTTGAGTGAGGCCTGTAAGTTCGGTGCCGAAGACGAGGGCCGTCGGCTGTGAGATGTCCATATCAGTAATCATCACGTCGTTTTCATGAGGCAGCGTGGCAACAATGCGGTAACCTTTAGACCGCAGATAGTCGTAGGTCTGACGGATGTCGGAGTGCTTATAGTAGTCCACCCACTTGTCCGACCCCATCGAGACATCCGAATTGGGGGCATAGCGGTTGTGGTTTTCCACCACATGCACGTCCTGCACGCCGAAGCAGTCACAGCTGCGCAGCACTGCGCTTGCATTGTGCGACTGAAAAATATCTTCAAGCACCACACATATATGGCGGGTGCGGTTCTTCACCAGGCGGTCAAATAGTTGCCGCTTGTTCTCGCTGAAAAACTCCGCTGCCGACTCATAAAGGCGCTGCTTCTCAGCCAATGTGTATTCGTCAAACAGGTGACGATTGCTATCGTTTATCTCAGGCATCTATAATAAAAGTATATAATACGATATAATCCAGCATATAAAAAGTTTAAAAGATTCTTTTCGCTCGAAAGTTTAACAGTTAGAAAGGCAAGGGCCTAACGACTTCGCACTTTTAAAACATTGGCTCTTATGCAATAAAGGGAACAACCCCTCTATTCCGCAGTGTGGGGTAGGTAAAATGCCTCCTTCTCAACGTCTCGGAGTGAAGAAAGACCTGTGGGCTTGCGATAGCTGAGCATCGCGAAAGCGGAGAAATCAACACTCTCAATCCAATAAGGAAAAAATCAGTCATACTTTACACTAAAACGAAAACATTAAAACTTTTAAACATAGAAACATATTAACACTCTGCATTTCTTCTATTCAACGGTACTCTCGGCTTTCGGCTCACACATTAACGACTTTATTCGACATCTCTTTCAATGTGGCATATTTCATAAAGGTGTAGTGGGCATTCATGCGGCATACCACATAGCCAGTGACTCCGTCCAGCAGGCCACCACGAAGAAAATAGTCCCGAACGAAAGACCATGCCGGTTTCAGCATTAGGGCTGCCGCACCCACCCTGTGACCTTGCGCGTAGGCTTCCTGGGCCGCCAGCTGGTAGTATTTCGGTTGCCGCTCGGAGAGTTCCGACAAGGAGTAATAGGAGTAATGCAACAAATCGCCCTTGAGTCTGAACGTACGCACAGGCGACGCAAAGCGCAGCTGTTCA
Organism: Bacteroidales bacterium; assembly: GCA_017441565.1. GTDB lineage: Bacteria > Bacteroidota > Bacteroidia > Bacteroidales > P3 > Colimorpha. Next base: position 43,754 of record JAFRXG010000040.1, read on the forward strand.
TGAACGCTGCCCTCCCATTGTGCTTTCCCGCGTTGCCACATACGCACTCGCGCATCGGGATACCAGCCGCAATGACGCACCCAATGGCCACCAAAGTTGGTCAGCCGCGCCACTTCATATGCCGTCCCGCCATCCATGTCTGCCTGTTTCAATGCCACAAGGCTGCTGCGCAGCTCGTCCGAGAGGGCCTCGTCGGCATCCAGACTCAACAGCCAGTCGCCGGTGGCAAGTCTGTTGGCATAGTTTTTCTGCTGTGCATAGCCTTCCCACTCGTGGGTGATTGGCCTAACACCGCATCGTTGGCAAACATCCGCCGTGCCATCAGTCGACCCGGAGTCCACCACCACAATCTCATCCGCAACTCCCTGTAAAGATTTGAGGCATCGCTCGATATTGCGTTCCTCGTTGTGTGCGATAATGACTGCCGACAATGTTATCATTTTTTTTGATTTAGAATTTGCAAAGATACGTTTTTTTTTTGTACTTTTGCAAAAAATTTTTGACGACCACGTTAACCGTTAAGTATTCAACTTTAAACGTCATACAATGATAATAGGCTTCGATGCTAAAAGAGCGTTTCAAAACTATACAGGCCTGGGTAATTACAGCCGAATGCTCATTTGCGGCCTGGCACAACAGCACAACCGGGTGCGCTCGTTCCTTTACTCTCCGGTGATGAATGGCGAATACAAAAGCTATTTCTCTAGCTTTGCCAACATCTCCACCCGCCAGCCATCAGGCATTGACCGCTACTTCCCCAACCTGTGGCGCAGCTATGGTGTCTCGATGCATCTGAAAAGCGACAAGGTGGACATCTTCCACGGCCTCAGCCACGAACTGCCCCACGGCATACCCCATTCCATCAAGAAGGTGGTCACAATGCACGACCTCATCGTATGGCGCTATCCACAATACTACAAGGCTTTCGACCGCATCGCCCACCGCATCAAACAACGCCATGCCTGCCGCATCGCCGACGTGGTCATCGCCATCAGCGAGCAGACCAAGAGCGACCTGGTCAAATACCTCAAGGTGCCAGAATCCAAGATTAAAGTCATTTACCAGTCCTGCGACGACATCTTTTGGCAGCCTGTCACCGAGGAGGTCAAGACCGAAGTGCGCTCCACCTACGAACTTCCTGAGAGATACATCGTCTGTGTAGGCTCTATCGAAGACCGCAAAAACCAGGTTGCCGCCGTGCAGGCCTTGACCGAACTGCCCGACGACATTCACCTCGTTATCGTCGGCCATCCTCATGGCGGATACATCCACCAGCTGAATTCCGAAATCAAGCGCAAACGCATTTCGAGCCGCGTCCACATCATCTCCGATGCCGACTTCAGCGACTTCCCCGCCCTCTATGCCAACGCTATAGCCAGCGTCTATGTCTCACAGTTCGAAGGTTTCGGCATCCCCATACTCGAATCCATGTGTTGTGACACTCCGGTGGTCACTTCCAACACCGCGTCCATGCCCGAAGCTGGCGGCGATGCAGCCCTCTACGCCTCGCCCGACAACCCACACGAGATAGCACAGCAGCTGCAACGCATCATCGACTCGCCCCAATTGCGCTGCGAACTCATCGAAAAAGGACGTCTGCAGCGCAAGAACTTCGAACCCAAGAAAATCATCGCCGATTTCTACAGCCTCTACTCCACCCTCAGCCCCGAGAAGGAGGACTGATTTTTTTGAATGCGTTAACGTGTTAATACGTTAATGTGTTAAGCTTTCTATTGTGTTAGCACATTCATTTCCTATGGCGCAACCGCTTCAAGGCCGAGCCTATCAGGTCGCGTTCGCAATAGCACACCACCGCCACATATACCAGCAGCAGCAGGGTGTTGAGCAGCAGTTGCCACACGAGGGTCTCCGGCCGCAGCCAGACGCTCAGACCATACAGCCCTAATGCCAAAGCAAAGTAGCCTAGGATGGGCAGGACCTTATAGGGCACAGGGCTTTTCTTCTGCCCCACGAAATAGGAGAGCAGCATGCAGACCCCATAGCCCGCGAAACCGCCCCAAGCGCAAGCCATATAGCCGTATTGCGGCACAAAAATGATGTTGATGGCCAGCAGCACCACACACCCTATGGCCGAGAACACCGCTCCCCACCATGTCTGCTCTATCAGCTTATACCAGAACGACAGGTTGAAATAGATGCTCATAAATATCTCCGCCATCATCACGATGGGCACCACGCGCAGCCCCTCCCAATAACTGGGTGCAATAAAATACTTGAAGATGTCAAGATAAGCCATCACTGCCAAGAAGGCCAGCAGGGCAAATATGACAAAATACTTCATCACCAACGCCTGCGTCTCTTTGCTGTCGCGGTCCTTGCCACCACCGAACACAAATGGCTCGTAGGCATAGCGGAACGCCTGCGTAATCAAAGCCATAATCATGGCTATCTTCACACACGAACCATATATACCCAACTGCACCTTGCCTTCTTGGCCTGGCACCAAGTGGTTGAAACAAATCTTGTCAGCCACCTGGTTCAATATACCCGCAATACCGAACAGCAGCAACGGCCATGTGTAGTGCAACATCTCCTTCAACACCTTCCAGTCCACCCCATTACGCAGCTTGCGCAATTCAGGCAAGAACCCTAGTGTTATGCCCGCCGTGCAGATGAGGTTCACCACAAAAATATAACCCACCTGGTAGTCGGGATTATACCACCCCATAAGCTGTGGGTGCGACTCATAAAGGCCCGGTGCCACGAGGAATACGAAGAGGTTCAGCCCTATATTGCAGAAGATGTTCAGAAGCTTCAGAAAGGCAAACTTGATAGCCCTACCCTGAAAGCGCAACAGCGCAAACAGTATCGCCTGAAAAGCATCAATCGCCACCACACACCCCATCATGGTCAGAAACTCGGGATGCGCGTCGTAGCCGAGCCCGTGAGCTATGGGCTTGATAAAGCAGAAGAGCAACAGCAGAAACAATGCCGACACGCTGCCCACCGCCGACAGGGCTGTAGAGAAGACCGTGTCCGACCGCTCGCGATACTTGTTGGCAAAATAAAAGAAGGTGGTCTCCATGCCAAAGGTGAGGATAACCAACATCAGAGCCGTATAGGCATAGATCTCGGTGACAATGCCATAGCCACCCGAAGTGGCAGCAATCTTATAGGTATACAGCGGGACGAGCAGGTAGTTCAAAAAACGGCCCACAATACTGCTCACGCCGTAAATCATCGTATCTGAGAACAGTTTCTTTAACGAGTTCATGTCTAAAGAATTAACAATTAATCATTAGTCTGATACACCAGCCTCACCCTCAACCTTGGCAATCTTTCGCCCTCACTTCTCATTACCAATAACGCTCCCCACAATAAAAAATTGCACACTGCCCAACAATTCATATCAAAAAACATATAAATCTTCTTAATTATCAAACCTCACACATCATATCTCAATTCTTTTTAGTACTTTTGCAATTTAAAATTGAGTTTATGACACGTTGGCACCCATTCTTCTTGCTCGTCGGCCTGCTGCTTGCCTCGGCCTGTGGCCGCAATGTGGTGGTTGAGGAGTATGCCATCATCCCTGAGCCCGTCTACATGGTGCAGAAAGGACGCACCTTCACCCTCTCCTCCAGCACCAAATTCTGTTTCGAAAAACTCGGACAGAACACCCCAACTGCCAAATACATAGCCAACTCTCTGCGCCAGATGCACGTCCGGCCCGCCTTCATCGGCAAACCCGACCGCGACTGCATCACCTTCTCGGTCAACGACACCCTCAACCCCGCCATCGGCGACGAAGGCTACCTCCTCCAGGTGCTGCCCAACGGCATCTTCATCAGTGCCAACACCGAGGCTGGACTGTTCTATGCCTACCAAACTTTCGTCCAGATGCTCCCCGACGACATACAGAAGAGGTCCTACCGCCGCATCGTGATGCCCGAATGCACCATCCTCGACTACCCCCGCTTCGAATGGCGCGGAAGCCATCTGGACGTTTGCCGCCACTTCTTCACCGTCAAGCAAATCAAGAAACACCTCGACCTCATGGCCGCCTACAAGCTCAACCGCTTCCACTGGCACCTGACCGACGACCAGGGCTGGCGGCTGGAAATAGAGCACTACCCCCAGCTGAACGACATCGGCTCCTGGCGTGTGGACCGCACCCGCAGCCCCTGGGGCAGCGAAGAACCCGCCCGTGTGGGTGAGGAACCCACCTACGGCGGCTACTACACCCGCAAAGATGTGGCCGAAATAATTGAATATGCCGCACAACGCAACATACAGGTCATCCCCGAAATAGAGCTGCCTGCCCACTGCTCACCAGTCCTTGCCGCCTACCCCCAGTTCGCTTGCGACGACCACCCCTACTCGGTGGCATTGGGCCCCTATTGGCCACTCAAAGCCGTCCTTTGCCTCGGCAACGACGAGGCCATGCAGTTCGTGTACAACATCCTCGATGAAGTGTGCTCACTCTTTCCTGCCGACTACATCCACATCGGGGGTGACGTGCCCTATAAGGAAAACTGGGAACACTGTCCTCGATGCCTCAACCGCATCCGCCAACTGGGTCTCGGCAATGAAGAAGAGCTGCACCACTGGTTCATCACTACCGTGGAAGAACACCTGGCCCGCAAAGGTCGCCATCTCATCGGCTGGGACGAGGTGGCAGAATGCCCCAACCTGAGCACCAATGCCGTCATCATGGCATGGCACGGCGACAGCAACGCCTTCGCAGCAGCCTTGCGCGGAAACTCCGTCATCGCCGCCGACCCTGACCACTGCAGCCTCGACTACTATCAGGCCGACTCCAGCCACCAGCCTCCTGCGTTCCCTCTGTACCTCACCCTCTACAAAGCCTATCAATACGACCCCGTGCCGCCACACCTTACCGAAAACGCACAGTCATACATCCGCGGAGCCGAATGCCTCCTCTGGACCGACTACCTCGCCACCTATGCCGACGCACAGCACCAGCTGCTGCCGCGCCTCTGCGCTTTGGCCGAATGCTTCTGGAGCCCCGTCGAAAACAAAGACTGGCCACGGTTCCAACGCAAGATAGAGCACCACAAGACACGCCTTCGCACCAACGGCTACGAATGCTGCTCCGGCTCCTTCAAACCCACCGTCACCAAGACCGCCGAAGCGGGTGGACTGCTGGTCACCATCACCACCGAAGTCCTTGGCTCCTACGTCTACTACACCACCGACGGCAGCGACCCCACCCCCGAGTCGCCGCTATACGTGCATCCCCTCCACCTGCCCCACGGCACCCTCCTGCGCACCCTCACCCTGTATAAAGGCAAGGCACAAGAGGGAATATATGAATTCAAACTATAACGGGTTAGGGGTTAGTGTTCAGAAGTAAGAATTATGAAGTTTTGGGCGGCAGCATACCTTTAAATTGAGAATTGAGAATTTTCGACTAACGCAATAACGCATTAACACACTCAAGAACACTACCACCAATGAAAAAGTCCCTTGTCTATTTTCTTCTGGCCCTCGCCGCCATCGTATGGGGGGTGAGCTTCATTATCACCAAGGAACTCTTCACCACCGAAGAGCATATCACCGTATTCATCATCCTCACCTTCCGACTACTGCTGGCAACAGTGGTCACCATTCCCGCGCTGTTGCTGTTCCACAAACTGGAGCCCATCAAGAAGGGCGACCTCAAGTGGTTCCTGCTGCTGGCGTTGTTCGAGCCGTTTATCTACAGCATCTGCGAGACCAGCGGGGTGCAGCTGGTGAGCGGCAGCATGGCATCCATCGTAGTGGCCACTATACCGCTGTTTGTGCCGTTCGGCATGGCGATAGCTTTTAAGGAGAAAATAAAGGTCATGACACTCATCGGCATCGTGCTGTCGCTCATAGGGCTGTCGGTGATGCTGCTGCCTGGCGGCAAAGAGAATATGGACGCCAACCCTGTGGGGCTGGCATGGCTGGCAGGTGCGGTGCTGATTGCCGTATTCTTCACCATCGTGTTGGTGAAATTGGTGGGCCGCTACAAGCCCTTCACCATCACTGCCTATCAGAACATGTTCGGCTGCCTCTATTTCATCCCCTTCATGCTGGCCTTCGACGGCGCAAGCCTGCCGCTGCTCTCCTATTCGGGCAAGATGATTGTGATGCTGCTGGTGCTGGGCATCTTCTGCAGCACGCTGGCGTATGTGTTCTACAACATCGGCATCGCACAGCTGGGGGCCACCCCCGCCTGTATCTTCACCAATGCCATCCCCGTCTTCTCGCTGATTGCAGCCCTGCTTATAGGGCAAGAGCAGTGGTCGTGGAGCAAGCCCATAGGCATAGCCATAGTCATCGTGGGCGTGGTGCTGGCACAATTTAAAGGTAAAAACTAAAACTGGCACCGCCCTTCTATTTTTTAATTTCTACCTTTACCCAAAAGCCTTGCAGATAGCCTGTGTGGCGAATGCCGAGCAACGGCGACAAGGCGGGTGAAGGAAAGGTTCTGTGAACCTTTCTGGTTGAAAACGACAAACGGCATACTTGTGAGAATGTGCCTTCTTGAACACAAATGAAACGAAGACAATCTGGACCTCCGGCGACTGCCGAAAATAACCGCCGCCGATGTCGCCCGCACTGACAAATATCTGAGGGCATGGCGTTACCTGCGTGGCGGCTGACGATGCTGGTGGCGGCCCACCTTCTTTATCCGTTGCTGAACCGTGCGCGGTATTCGGTTGGCGTGATGTTGGTTTCTTTCTTGAAAAAACGAATAAGGCTGGTGTCTTCGCCTAGGTTTACCATCTCCGCAATTTGATTTAACGTGTAGTTGTTTCCCTTGTCACCTAGATACATCTTGATGTATGCGATAGTCTTGTTGTTGACCCACTGCATGACAGTGAGGTTGGTCTGTTTCTTAATGGTGGTCTGCAAGTGGTTTTCGGATACGTTAAGACGCTGGGCGTAATAAGCCACGTGGCGGTTTGGGGCACCTAATTCAGTCAAAATTTGAAGGAAATTGTTTGTGAGCACCTCTGCCGAATTCATCATTATGGTCTCTCCGTTGCCGTCCTGCGCAACCTTGATTTTCTTGATAAAGTAGAGCAGCGAAACAACCAAATGCTCAATGTCATTAGTTGTAGTGTTGCTGAGTTCCGCAATCTGCGCGATTAAACGGATAAAGGAGAGAACCACCTGTTGCTGTTTCTCGTCTAATGCCAAATGCACAATGTTGAAGCCGATAAGCCCAGCATACTCTGCTGAGACAAACTTGAAAGAAAGTGTCTTAGCATCGAAATCGGAAGAAATGGAGTCAATAGACATAATGTAATTCTGTGGCATCAGCACCAAGTCTCCTTTCTTGATATGGAACTGGCGGAAATTGAAAGTGTGTTTGGCTTCGCCACTGGTTACAAGCATGAGACGGTGTTCCTCCGACTGGAATGGGACATCGAACACTATATGTTTCTTCAGAGGCTCCATAGTCATGATAACGGAGAAATCTCTTTCGAAAACGCTGCTCTTTGAAGTGTCCAAAAGGAACATGCTTTGCTTGCTTTGGTTGTCAATTACTTGAACATCGGTGTTTTTCATATCCTTCACATTATGTATTAACGATTTACGCGATTGCAAAGATACAACATTTTTGGCACATATTGGCAAATAATTTGAAACATTCCATATTATTGTCAAGAAATCAATAGAATATGCAAAACAATAATCCGTTGGAGTATAGTACTTTTGCATCAGAAAACAAAAACAAGAAAGTTTTCAACAAGTAATTGGAATTCCAGTGAATTAATAACATTATTAACCTAAAAAATCATGAAATGATGAAAGAAGATACAAGTTAAGCCAGACAAAACAGACGGTATCATCCAAATAATGAATGAAAGACAAGTAAACACAATAATTAAACAATTATATCGTTAACAAATAATCGAAATAACAATGAATACGAACATTATTGATACAGAAGCCTTGAAAAAAGGGAAGGTGCAGTGGTTAGCATGTCTAGCACTCTTGGTTGCCCTATTCGTCTCATGCAGTAAAGAACAGGAAGCCAACAAATACGGCCATTCTAACAATATTAGTACCAAGGATGGGTACAGCATGTTGTCATTCCAAAACACGTTGCAGCTATACCAAAAAATACTAGAAATAGAAAGTCAGGATGACCTGACGCAGTACGAGACCAACTTGGGATACACTTCAATAGGCCGACTTTCGGATGCTTTTTTTTCCTCAATTGATTATTCTTCATTCAATAACGCAGGTGAACTCACCGCATACATGGCGGCAAACAGCAAATATATTGACACGGAAACAGAGTATGACAGTGCCATCAGCTATGTGCCGAAGTTCTTCCACAGCCGTTATCGGTACGTGGCAAATGAAGATGGCATGTACCAAGTGGGCGACAGCATTTACAGGCTCTTCAGCACAGGGACGGTGTCAACGGCAAGCACCAATCTCGACAGGCTGCGTTATTGGACGGATGACTCCCTGTCGCTAGTGGCCAACAGCCAGGCATTCCGATTTGTCCCCAACCATGGACTGCATTATGTTGCCGCAGTGTCAGGCACTGCATCACATACGCCTGCATCGGTGTCCGCAGACGGGTGTTTCGCCTTGCCGATGGACACGGTCTTTGTAAACACAAATAAAGATATGAGAATATATTCTTTATTTGAAACCTTTTACACCCAGCCAACAGGTCATTTTGATGTGGGTATTGATTCCTATTGTAAAATAAAGGTTTTTGGCCTGTGGTTTACCTGTAAAAGGAACATAGAGTATCATGGCACTGTTGTCTGCCACTATCGCCAGTATCTCGGCAGCGGGACGGGCCCAGACGCATACGAAGACGAATGCACAGAATATACGTATACGATGAATGAGGGTCCGGAAAACAGTGTTCACCATCGCAAACCCATCACAGATTTGACGTTCGAGTATCACCCTAATGAGGTTACTGTATTTTGGTTCTTTCGTAGTTTAGAACCCGCATGGTATGAAGTCATACGGTTCAAGAACATCAACATTTCCGTGCAAGCGGTATCAGTGTCACAGACAATAGCTATTTCAAATAATCAATAAGTAACAATCTAAAAAACATCGTATCATGAGGAAATTCACATTGGCAATGGCATTCTGCCTGGCATCTTTTGCGGTATGCGCCCAAGAGGGCGACACACCATTCCCGCAGACTGGTCGCAACACCGTAAAGCTGGCTTTCCAGTACAACTACAACGGCTCGAATGAGCAGTATTCATCAGCGAGCCGCTACTGGGTGGGCAGCATCCTTTTGGCCGAATACGACCGCAGCCTGTCAAAGACGTTCGACCTTGGAGTAAGCATAGGCACAGGGATGGTTGCGTACAGAACATACTCCCCAACTATGACCATGAGCGAGAGTACGGATATGGCGTACCATTTCGGCTTGAACGGTTATTACCGCTTCCTGCCCCAATATAAGTCGGGCTACAGGAGCTTCGATGTCTACGCAGTGGGCCGCTTGGGCTACTGCATAGGGGACAAAGGCTATTGGGAAGGCTCCATCGGCCTTGGCAACGAGTACTACTTCAACTCCCACTTCGGACTGTCAGCCGAGGTGGCCTGGGGGAACAACTTTTTCTTCAAGTCTAACGACTGGGCCAACTTCGGCCATATCCAGCTACAATGCGGTTTGAATTATAGGTTTTAGGACTTCATGTCCAGAAGAGCCACAAAGCCCTCTATCCCTTGTTCCTTGTGGCTCTTTCCAATAATTTAGAGCATTATTATGAAAAAAGCTGTTATTATAATATTGAGCATCTGGACAGTAGGCTTATGGGCGCAAACTCCAGCATCGTATTGGCAGGAATTTGCCAGTGTGCGGTATAAGAACCTCAGCGAGGTCAGCTACACCCTCATACACAAAAGGCACTTCCCCGAAGTGGAATATGTCGACACGGCTTATGTGGAGGCCGACACCAATGCGGTGGTATTCCTACGGAACGACGGCTTCAGCCTCAAGGTCAGCGACGATTCTCTATGCCTGATAGACGCCGAATGCGGCAACATCTCGTACGGGCCGAAAGAATACCAATTGCCGCGGCCCACGAGTATGAACATGTACTACTACATCCGCGACCACTACCAGTGGGACTTGCTAAGGTATGCCCCGTTCTACCTCCACCCGTCGCACACACGCTTGTACGCGGAAACAGACAGCGTTTACGAAGCTCTTGTCGGCAGCGCCCTCTACCACGTGATGAGGCAGCACCTTTTCCGTGGGTACCAATACAACGAGGAGACAAAGGAATACGACATACCTGTTTCGGACCTTATCGTGGTGTACTGCAACGACAACACCCACTGGGTGGACCGGGTGGTCGTGTATCCGAACGACGACACCTCCTATTACACCGAATTCGTTTTCCTAGACATCCGTCCCAACAAGCGAGGCCGTGTCGGCAAAGGCCTGTTCGACATACACGCCCCGCAATATAAAAAGTACGCAAAGTACGACTACGTGCAGGCCGTCGCTCCGTCGGTCATCGGCATATGGTCCCGTGACACCACCGTGACCGACAAACTGCTGGACTTCCCCTTGGAAGGGTACAACGGCGACACCGCCTACCTCCGTCAGGAGAAGGGGTGGGTGCTGCTGGAGTTCTGGCAGTATGGCTGCAAGCCCTGTGTGGAATTCCTGAATCGGCTGGAGCAGGAGAAGGAGGGCCTCGGCTACCGTCGGCTGGAACATGCCGGAGTCCGCATCTTCTGCGTCAACCCCAAAGGCGGGGTGACCCCCACCTTCAAGCATCATGCCGACAGATACCATGCCCAAGACATCCTCTATGGGGCCAGAGGGTTGTTCCTGCTGAGCGTCGATTACTATCCGAAGTACTATCTGTTCTCCCCCAGCCGCGAACTGGTGTTCCATGGGAGTACAGAAAGCATTGAAGAAAACATCATTGACATATTACTAGAGGCAAAGCAGCGATATGAGGCAAAGCAGACAGGCTCCAATATCAGGCAATGAGAAACAACTCGTGCCTCAAAAGGCTCCCTATAGGGATGTCCGCCGAATCATAATCATGCTCATGCTGGCGAGCCTGATGCCTATGGTCATGAAAGCCCAAGGGCAGAAGTCTGCCCCGCGCATCGAGTTTTTCCAGACGGTGTATGATTACGACACGATAGAGCAGAACAGCGATGGCTGTTGTACATTCACATTTAAGAACACCGGCAATGCCCCTTTGCTCATCTCAAATGCCTCCACATCATGCGGCTGTACCAAACCCCAGTTCAGCACCAGACCCGTCATGCCGGGCAGGACAGGTCGCATAACCATCCGCTACAACACCTCTTTGGTGGGCAGTTTTCGCAAAGCCATCGCGGTAAAGTCCAACGCCTCCAACCAAGCCACCGCCATCCTTTTCATCAAAGGTTATGTGAAAGGCTCTAGTTTGATAAAAGACTGATTTTTTAACAGCATCGAAGATGCTGAATTTCAATAACCCCACACAAGGAACGCAGTGTGGGGTCAACGAAAACCCTACTACTCAGCGTCTCGGAGGGACGCGACAATGGGAAAGATTGGAAAAAATCAGTCATACTTTATACTAGAGCGATGTGAAAAGGGCGACTCCACAGTTGGCTCGGCGAAAACGTGCTGGCTGAGATGTTTTAGTAAAGGGGAGTTCTATAAATTAAACGGCTAAATTTCATTTGGTTATATCAATATTTTTGGCCCTTATGTAACACATGATTGATTTTTGCATACTTTTCTCAATGTTGCGTATCTCCGACACGCTGAAATCAGTCAATAATAGCATAAGAGCGTTTTTAGTTTCTACTTTTTAGTTTGTCAAAGTCGAGTATCTCTAAATCCTTCGGGGTTCCATCGATGGTGAAGCGCACCAATGTTGCAACTTTGTGCCAACCCTGACGGCCTGCCGCTCCGGGGTTGATGTGGAGGAGGTTCAGCTCGTGGTCGTACATCACCTTGAGGATGTGGCTGTGGCCACAGACGAAGATGTCGGGCTTGTCGTGCTGCAATATCTTCAATATCTCGGCAGGAAAATGCCCCGGCCAACCGCCGATGTGGGTGAGCAGCACCTTCAGGCCTTCGCAGGTGAAGAGGTTGGTACCCGGCACCTGGTAGCGGAGGTCGTAGTCGTCCATATTGCCGTAGACAGCCCGCAGTGGCTTGAACTGGCTCAGCTCCTCATACACGCCACGACCCATGTCGCCCGCATGCCACAGCTCGTCGCAGTCCTTGAAAAAGGTGTATACCTGATTCGGCACCACGCCGTGGGTGTCCGACAAAACTCCAATCCGCCTCATTCGTTTGCGTGTATCTCGGCCAGGTTCTCCGCCACCATCTCCTTCAGATAACGGATAATCGTGAGGTCGTTCATGCTCATGCCGCCGAGAGCCTCTTTGATTTCGTCGGTGTCGAAGACAAACTCGCCCTCGTCGGTAATATAGGTGATGATAAAATGTATGTCCTCATGCTGCGACACCAACATGACCAGCGTGCCGGTAAGGTCGCCCATCGGGGGGCGGTCCCAATGGTTGTGCTGAAACCAGAACTCCAGCCGCGTGCCTTTGCCCACCTCGCTGGTGATACTCATCCCTCCGCCGCAGTTCTCGGTATTCATCTTTATCAAAGGCAGCCCCAGCCCTACCTTGCGGGTGGTGCGGGAGGTGGTATAAGGGTCGGTAACCTTGGCCAGAAATTCGGGCGTCATGCCCTTGCCGTTGTCCTCGATGGTGAAATGGAAGTCGTTGTCGCGGATGCTGTCGCGGATTGTGAGCCTCACCTCGGTGGAGTTGGCGGCAGTCGAATTCTCCATCAAGTCATACACATGCATCGATAGTTCTTTCATTGTAGCATATATTTTTTCGGTGCAAAGATACTAAAAAAAACAATAAAACGTTACTTAAACGTATGAATTTTTTTAGAAATCATTTACACTACCTAGCAGCATCAGTACTCATAATGCTGTCGCTCAACGCTTGTCAGCGGTTCGAAGGCTCGGTGACGGTGCCTTCGTATATTTATATCGGAGGCATCGACGTGGTGCGTCAGGCGCAATATGCACCATCCAGCGAGGACGGTTTTTACTCATCCAACATCGACGTGGTGGAGCTATTCGCCTATTTCGAAGGCGACGCCTCCGAGACACGCCTCGGGGCCTTCGAACTCCCCTGCACCGTCCCCATTCTGCGGGAAGGGAAGATGAAATATCTGACCGTCAACCCTGCCGTGAAGCAGGGCGGCATCAGCGGCGTACACATCGCCTACCCCTTCTACCAGCCCATACGGCTGGAGAACGTAGATCTCACGGCCACCGACACTACCTTCTTGGGCACCTACGATTCCACCGCGCACGACTACATGCTCCACGCCCACTACTACCCCAAGGGGAGCCGCCTGAAGGTGCTGACAGAATGCTACTTTGAACCCACCAGCTTCTCCACCTGCTTCGACAGCAACGTCGTGTGGGTCGCCAACGACCCTGCCGGCGCCCGCACCGGCCAAGGCTATGGCCGCATCCATCTGGACGACACCACGGCCCTCCTCAACTTCGGCTTCGCCGACAGCAACGAGTTCAACCCCGCAAACTCCCGCATCCTCTATTTGGAAATGGACTTCAAGATTGACATGCCCCTGTGGATTCACATGCTCGGATTCCTCACCGGCTCCACCGGCACCGTCACCTCCAAATCAGTCCAAGCACTCAACCCCACCACCCAATGGAAGAAGATATACATCAACCTGGGACGCACCTGGAGCCAGTTCAACTACAACACACCCATCACCATCTACTTCCAGGCCGTCAACGAAAAAGGCATCAATGGCGACCTACTCATCGACAATATAAAACTCCTCACCACTGAATGAAATCCAACACTATCACCCTTCGATACATACTGCTCGACGTCGTCGCCGCCATGATGGCATGGGCGCTGCTGTTCCTATTCCGCAAAATTGGCATCGAACACCACGGCATGGTGGATGCCAACCAAGTGTTCGACGACCGCAACTTCTGGCTCGGCATCGTGCTGGTGCCGCTGGGCTGGCTGTGCCTCTACACCATCCAAGGCACCTACAAAAACGTCCTGCGCAAATCGCGCCTCAAAGAGTTCCAGCAAACCCTCCTGGCCAGCATCTTCGGCGTGGTAGTCCTCTTCTTCGCCCTGATGCTTGACGACGAAGTGAACAACTACCGCGGCTACTACCTCTCGTTCCTCTTCCTCCTGGCCGTCCACTTCGGCCTCACCTACCTCTTCCGCGTCGTCCAAACCTCCAGCATCGTCCGCAAAGTCCACAACCGCCAAATCGGCTTCCCCACCCTCCTCATCGGCAGCCACCACAAAGCCTACCAAACCTACCTCGACCTTGAAAACCAAGAGAAATACTCCGGCAACATATTCACCGGCTACGTCTCCGTCGACAGCGCGAGCCCCACCGACCCCGAAAGCCGCCTCACCGCCGTCATCCCCTGCCTCGGCACCATCGCGGACATCAAACAGCTCATCGAGCAATACCATATCGAAGAAGTAATCATCGCCGTCGAAGAAGGCGAACAGCAGCACCTCCAGGAAATACTCCGCACCCTCGACGGCTGCGGCGAAGTCATCATCAAAATCACCCCTGACGCACGTGACATCATCCTAGGCATGGTGCGGGTCGACAGCATCTTCCACTCCCCCCTCATCACCATCAACACCCGCCTCATGGAAGAATGGCAGTACAGCATCAAGCGCATCAGCGACATCATCCTCTCGCTCATGGCCCTCATCATCCTCTCGCCCGTCTTCCTCGTCACCGCCATCATCATCAAATGCACCAGCCCCGGCCCCGTGTTCTACGCCCAAGAGCGCATCGGCTACCGCGGCAAACCCTTCAAGATGCACAAATTCCGCAGCATGTACGTCGACGCAGAATCCTGCGGCCCCGCTCTCTCGCACGACGACGACCCCCGCATCACCCCCTTCGGACGCTTCATGCGCAAAGTGCGGCTCGACGAAATACCCCAGTTCTACAACGTCCTCAAAGGCACCATGTCCATCGTCGGCTACCGCCCCGAACGACAGTTCTACATCAACCAGATTATCAAACGCTGCCCCGAATACCTACTCCTCCAGCGCATCAAACCCGGCATCACCTCATGGGGTCAAGTCAAATACGGCTACGCCAGCAGCGTCGACGAAATGTGCGAACGCCTGAAATACGACCTCCTCTACCTCGAAAACATGTCCATCACCACCGACATCAAGATACTCCTCTACACCATCGGCATCATCTTCCAAGGACGAGGAAAATGAATTCGTGAATTCGTGAATCAATTTGACCGCGCCAAAGACTAATACATTAACACGTTAACACATTCACACATAAAAAAAACACATTAACATATTCAACAACATGAGACACCACCTACCCCTCGCATTGGCCCTGACGGCACTCGTCTTCGCCTCCTGCAACAACAACGAAAACGTAGTCCTCAAAAACCAGGCCGACACCCTCAGCTGGGCCATGGGCATGAGCCTCGCCGAAACAGTACAGAGCGGCTTCTACCAATTCGACGAAAAGCTCATCCAAAAAGCCATAGCGAACACGCTGAAGGATGGCAAACAGCCCCTCAGCAACGAAGAATACCAAGAAGCCCTCATGTACATCAACTTCCTGGCCCAGACCTACGAGCACAACCAGTCGAAGAAAGCCGAAACCGAAGCCAACAGCAGCCAAGAACAGCTCTTCGCCCAACTGGCCAAGAACCCCAACATCCATAAAGCCCCCGAAGGCTACTACTACGAAGTGCTGCAAGAAGGCCACGGCCCCAAGGCCAAAGAAGGGCTGCGCGTCCGTTTCGACTTCAAAGGCACCGAGATGCAGTCGGGCAACCTCATCGAGCAGACCTACGGCAACCGCGAACCCATCATCCATGTCCTAGGGCGGCCCATGTTCGAAGGCCTCATCTACGGCATGCAGCTCATGAACGCCGGCAGCAAATACCGCTTCTACTTCCCCTACCAGCTGGTCTCCGGTGCCAACGGCATACCGCCACACACACCCGTCATCTACGAAGTCGAACTCCACGAAATATTTTTGAATTGAAAATTGAGAATTGAGAATTATCCGGGTGCGGCAGCTAATTCTCAATTCTCAATTCCAAAGGCGCCAGCGACTAACACATTAACACGTTAACATCAAGAATTCTCAATTCTTAATCACTCCACCACCAGCCTCTTCACCGCGTTAAACTCACCACCGGCAAGACGCACAATATAGATCCCCTGCCCCAACTGCGAAGTGGGCAGGGTTGCCTTTGTAGTACCCGCTGGCAGCACCTCCGAATACCTCACCCGGCCCAGTCCGTCCACAACTTCTACCCGCACCGCTGCGCTGCACCGCCCTGGTAGCGCAAGCACCACTCCGCCACGAGTGGGGTTAGGCGACAGCGTCACCCGCGCATCGTCCGTCACACTGCCGACATCGCTATACTGCGTGGTGACGGAGACAAAGCCCCATCCGTCGCTGAAGAAATCGGCACCGCACACCGACCTGACATAAATATCGTAAGACGTCTCACCCGTCAGGCCCGTCACCAGGAACGGATGGTGGTCAGCCATGACCCTCACGCCCGTCCCCTCCTCGAAACCCACAGGCCCCCATTCAATCATCCACCTCTCAACCTCTCCCTCGTCGGCCCAGTCCAGCAGCACACTGTTGCCCCCCACCTCCAAGGCGGCGAGCCCTGCCACATCGGGACAATAGTCCGTCACAAACGAAACCGTGTCGCTCCACCGGCTGGGGCTGTCGTGATACTCGCACACCACCTCCACCGAGGCGTAATAACGGGTGTTGGCGCTCAAGCCGTTCACCCTGCCGCCCGCCAGGTAGGTGACAAAGAACGTGTCGTAAGACGCGCCCCACACATGGACGCGGTAGCTGATGTTGTTCCCCTCAGGCGACCACGTCAGGCGGGCAGACCTGTGAGTCACCCCCGCAACACGGACATCCCTCGGCGGCAGACAAGGAATGTCGGCCGTATTGAACGTGCCAAACGCCCAATTGGAAACATTGTCCACATCGCAAAACTGACGCACATGGTAAACATAGTCGGTATCATATAGCAATTGCTGGCCTATCGTGTAGAAAGTGTCGGTAGTAAGGACATGATTCTCCACCCATTCGCTGCTGCTGCGCACACGATAACCCACCATGTAACGTTCAGCCGTGTTCCGCCAACGAAGTACCACGTAATCCGTGCGCACCTCTGGCTCAAGGAGCAAGGGAGGCTGGCAGCTGTTCGGCGGACAGAAGTCAAACGACATCACAGCCCTATAATTCTGTACACGCCGCTCACCCCCAAACGAGCCCAAAGTCGAAGAAGAGGAACAGTCGATATCCGCAGAGTCGGAAAAAAACGACAACGTCATAGACCACGCCTCATAATTTGCGAGAAACTGATAGCTCGCAGGTAACGCCTCACCCGAATTGTCATCGATGGCCACCACCAGATTGTCCGACCCATTATACGCAAACGGCCTATCCAAAAAAATGCGGTTCCACTGCTTGAGGCAGTTGAGCGAACCAATGTAAACCGGCACCAACGCCAACGGGTCGACATAATCCGACACCGACGGGAAACTGCTGAGCGACGTGTGCCCCATATAGATAGTGCAATTAGTCTTATCCCTCATAGTTCGGCCTCCCAAATAACAGAAGTTGATGGCTGTAATCTCGCCTGCCCCGCCCAGCTCCGATGCCAGCACCAGCTGCTGCGTATAAGAGTAAGGATGACCACTGTAAAAAGGCACGCTGGAGACAATCGACCTCCAAGCACCACCGTCCACCGTGTCAGAAACCCCGTCGGTACACACATCCGTAGCGAAGACAAACGAAGGGGCCCCTACCTCCGTCGCGCTGTCGCACAACCTGGACACATCCAACCTGTAGGACGTCGCTGACGCCAAGCCCGAAAAAAAGACCCTGTTGGTATGGACCGTATCGTCAGAAAGCAGCTCCCCCCTAGAAGAATAAAGCACAGCCCTGTAGTCGCCATCGGCAGCCCCCTGCCACTCAATAGTGGCAGAAGAAGCCGTAACCCGGCTGGCACGCAGCTCCTCTGGGGGAGGACACGGATTAAACCTTACGCTGACATTATCCACAGCCGCAGGCAGCCCCGCATACGGCCTCCCTCTCATATACAACGACCGGTTGTACCAATAAAACACCAGCCGGTGAACACCCCTGAGGCCGTCTAAAACAAACGAACAGCCGTCCCACGACGACGAACGGTTGAAGGTAGCAATCCGCACCATCGTGTCCAGCAGCCCCCACGGCGTCAGATGCCGGTTATAGGTGGGCATAGCGGGCATGACCGTCGGGTCCACAAGGAATACAGACAACAAGTCCTCCCCAGCCTCGCCAATCATATCGGCACTAAAAGAGAGGACATAGCTGGTATCAACATTACCGAAATCTATATCACGGTAAGCCACGGCATTAACCATCTCGTAAACATGAGAACCCCTGCTGCTGCCGCTGTCAGCAGACACATACATGGCGGGTGCAGGACTGCCGTCCGCCATGCCCCAACACCAACCAGCCACCTCATTAGACAACCGTTGCCAATTCCCCCATTCGGCCAATGAGTCGAAAGCGCAAAAATAAGGAACCGTGGCAGGAAACTGCTGAGTGACAAACGGAATGGGATTATGGCACCACTGCGAAGTGTCGCCAGCCCCACAAATGCTTCGGACATAAAAATCATAATAGCCGCTCGGGGCAAGCCCCGTAACCGTCAGGTTTGGGGTGCCGGACAAAAAGCGGATGCCGGAGCCCGGCGCCGCCCCATGGGGCACAACCTCCACCTGCCAAGCCGTCCCACCCCCGCCGCCCTGCCATGCGAGGTCGGCAGTAGTCGTAGTCGACGAAAGAACCCTCAGGCCGCGGGGACGCGGACAAGTGGGGGCAAGCTCAATCGCCACACTGTATATCTTTACCGAATTCGTCACATACCCTATATCATAAGCATTAGAAACAAAGATGATACGGTTGTAAGCACCGCTGGCAGCATCAAGGGGCACCTCATACACCATCGGCTCCCCAGTCAGGGCGAGGGTGTCCACCGGGGTGAAAGAGAATGGAGCATCATCCGACGAGGAAAGCCCGACAATCAGCCTGGCTCCGCTAGCCTTAACAACCACCTGCAATCTGCTGAGCGACAATGCTAACGTATCTATGGGAGGCATTACCGCAGCTGCATAAGACCCTACTATTTGTTCCGACCCCAAATGCAGGGCATGCCCCACAACGTGCCTTCCGCCATCAGTAATGTCCACAATATGGGGTCTGGTGCGGTGGGAACTGCCAAAGCAGTCCCAACATGCCGGCTGCCCGTCCAGTATCATTGCACCATCGTCAAATGTTGTTATATAAGGCAGGCTGTCTATCATTCCACAGTCGGTAAACAGGCTGACCCCCAACGACCAGTCAGAGGTGTCTGCCGTGTCACAGATGCTGCGGACATATACTTCATAGTGCCTAGAATGAGTGAGACCTGTCAGCACCACGCTGTCACACATGCTGGACACCACGCTGCCCGTGCCCCTGACAAAACCTTCGGGGCCATATTCTATCTCATAGCCCATTGCAGACACCCCCTGCCAGCGCAGCGTGGCCGTGGTTTGGGTGACACCGACCACCGTCACATTGCGGGGGCGCAGACAGGACGGATGATAATCCACCCGCAGGTTGTCCACGAAAACCTGTTGTTCGCCCAATATCATCAGTGCAATATTCTTTCCTATGCCCACATACTGGTCTAACGTCAGCTCCACCGAATCCCACACACCAAGCCTTGTGGGGGTCACGACGGCCAACTCCTCAAAACTGCCAGTGTCCGACGGGTTGGTCATCACGCCCACGCGCAGCCTATAATTTCTCGTCGCATACGTATAAAACGACACCTGTAAGGCCGACAAGTCCGCACCCATAGCCGGAAGAACGACGTATGAGTAACCCCTAGACGTTGAACGTATACAAAGCGACCTCGCACCTTCGTAGGAATAATTCTCACTAACGTGGGGGACATAGACATTCGACGACGACCTCCTGTACCAACAAGGGGCAATCTCACCATCCCCTTCAGGCATCAGCATCTGCTCGAAATCCTCTTCCCACGGCAGCGTATCAACTGGGGTGCAGGCCGTAACGAACGAGCATTGCCCGTATAACGTATCACCGCCGCACACATGCTCCAGCCTCACCTCATAGCGGCGCGAAGGCTCCAAGCCATCCAGCCTGTAGCTGTTGCCCGTCACCTGCGTGTCCGCCACCCGCCACAACGTGTCGCCCTCCCCACGACAGCACACACTCCAACTCGTCTCGCCGCTGCCTGCCACCCACTCCAGTTCTGCCGCGTATTGCTCCGCCGCACGAACCCACAGCAGAGGGCTCCCACACGCTGACACCTCGGCACACCCCATCGTATGAAATGTCACCGAAGGCCTATAGGTGCTCCTCTCGGCATAGCTCAACAAGTAGTTGCCAAGTGTATATGATGCCACGTTCTGGCCACGGGAAAGCGTCACATAACTGGAGGTTTGTGTACTGTTGCCATAAAATTGGGGTGCAGAGCTCATCATCGACGCCGCATTCATCATCGTAGTGACAGCAATATTACTCAGTCCGTCCCACAAGAAAGGATGACTGAAGGCGTATCTGACCTTTCCGACAGTGCCAGTGGGGTGGGCGGCAGAACCTAGTGCGAGGTCGGCCTCCACCACCTCCACCATATCCGTCACATTGGCGTAAGTCGTCCTATCGGTAGCAGTCAAATAGATACTAAAGACACAATCGCTCCTATTCGAAGTAAACGTATAGTCCATGCCCACCACCAAACCTGCCGTCAAACCCATGTCATGCAGCTCCTCTGCGGTATAAATGCTCTGACACAGCGTGTACCTGTTTGAATAATGGACAGGCACACCGTCCACATGGTTCGTACCCACTCCGCAGACGACCGAGTCTGTCGTCGACGAGTCGGGCCGCACACAAGGTAGCACCAGTGTGGACAGCCGCACACTGTCCCAGCCGCTCACACTGTCGTTCGTACATCGCACCCTCACCCTCACCACATAGTCGCTGCCTGATTCCAGCCCCGTCAGCAGGATGTGCCGCTCTGCAGTCATATAGTGGCCGCCCCCGGACGAAGGCCATCCCGGCACTGCATGCGCCACAACCACCTCAATACTGTCTGGCTGGTGCAGCGCGCTCTCCATCACCTGCCACTCCACCAAAGCACCCGTTGTGCCACAATGCGCCACCGTCAGATGCTCCACAGCCTGACAAGCTGCAATATAGTCCAGCTCCACATCGTCCACACAAACCCGACCACCGTCGACAACACGTAGTGCGACAATGCCGCCAACACCACTGTAATTGGCAAACTCCACCAAATGGCGAGTCCACTCCGTATTGTTTACAAATACAGTGTCCACAGGCTCGAACGTTCCTATATCCAGCCGGTCGGACATCACCCCTACCTCCACTACCAACTCATCAACATTATACTTCCTAAATTGAAAAGACAGCTGCATGTCGCTCAGGTTCAGCAACCCTAAGTCGACATTGGGCAACAACACATATCCACCCTGCCCGAACGCAATACCAAGCCCACCCGATGAGTTCGTGCCCTCCACCCTGAAGACATTCGCACCACTCAACGACCAACAAGGCACATCCAAAGTACCAGTAAGACTATCGTAGTCCAACACCTCAAAATCCTGAATATAAGGCAACGAAGTAATATACTCGCAAGGAGTGTGGATCTGCACCTCCATCGCCGTTTCGAGCGTGTCGTAGCCACATATCACACGCACATACACCGTATAGTCCGTATTCGGCTGCAAACCCATGAAGGTAATCATCGTATCGTATGCGTTATACAACGTACCCCCGCCTGACGACTGTGCAGCCGAATCCAGCTCCACCAGCCACTGCGACGAATTGCCCTCGTTCAAATCCCGCCAATGGAGAGTGAACGAGGTGGGGGTCAGCTGCTCTATATATGACAGCACAGGTGGCGCACAAGCCTGACGCTCAACCACCACATTATCCACCGCCACAGGAGGCTGAGTGCCTACCGATTCATCATTGCACCACCCAAACAACAGCTTATACGTTCCCGACACCGCAACAACCCCATCCGCCGTCATCTGTTGCCAGCTAGAAGACCCACTACTATTCATCCCACTGTCAAGAGCAATCCAACCCTCTGGCGGACGCATCAAGATAGAACGCAGCCATGGTACCCCATCCACCTCTATAGGGACGCTGTCCGGCACCAAAAAAACACGAAAAAAGTCATACCTCCGCTCTCCTACGCACCGCCAATCGTAACTGATACGATAGTCCCCCGCCCGAAGCTCCAGCCTCCTATACGCAAACACCTCGCTCGGCAATTCATAGTTATAATAATTAACCGTAGTCGAAACATTAGTGATATACATAGCATTGCTGCTCATCGTATTGTCTGTGCCAATCCTCCAGCGGTTGGGCTGCGAGCCGTTCAGCAGCACCCAGCCCGCCGTGTCGGTCGGCTGGTCAAAATTGCACGAATACACCATCTCCTGCGACCGCACACACCACGGCAGCAACAACGCGCCCCATAAAAATAAAAGTAAAAAAACAGACATCCTTTTCATAATACAGCCATTTTATTGGAAAGAACTTCTATATATATAATAACCTTTAAAAAACGAAAATCTCTACAATATAGTATAATTTTTAACCACAATTAATTATTTTTATGCATAAATTAACAATACTACCCTATAAAAACCATCCATAATCAGTCCTGCTTATACTTTCGCTCGCGGGCATTCGGAGTGAGGAAATCGGGCATCTTCACGTTGCCGTAGCTCTCGGCGGCCGCCGTCAACGCCTCCTCGGTGGTGTACCGACGGTAGAGTTGGCAGGAGGAGAGCACCTGCTGGGGCGACGCATTCTGCTCGTCTTTGCCATACAGCACCACTGCCCACCCCACATTCTCATCGTCCGCGCCTCCAATGGCCAGAAAACCATCCACCGAAAGAAACTGCCAGTCTGCCAGCCACGGCTTCGGACGTAGGTCTTCCTCCAAACACAAGTCAAGGCAGGTCACACCCACCCAAGGGCATCCTTCCCGCACCTGCTGTTCCAACCGATAGATTCTGAGCCTGTCGCCCGGCATCAGCTGAGGGTTGCGGCTGGGACTCATCAGCAGCCCCCACATGTCCGCCTCCGACCCTATGGCGAGCGGCTGCACCACGTCGGCAGCCATGCCGGTGGACAGATTGGTCAGCACCACCCGCCCGCCGCCCGCCAACGTGGCGAAGTCATACTTCACCTCCGGGAGCCGTCCCGACGACACCACCATGCCGTCAATCAGCAACGCCGCCCCACGGGCAGCCCATGCCTTAGGCAGGTAGACGGTAGGCAAATGTGCATTGGCCCCTAAGAAAGCATTGTAGCACCCCCACGATTTTCCTCTATCCATCAAAGGCTTATCGGGATTGCTAAAACAGTTCCACAAGGCGATGGAATGCCTCATCTTTGCCCGTGTTTTAAATTGTTTCAACGACTGGCGGTCCGGCACGCTCCGTGTGCCTATCCGCGCATACATCTTCCCACCACGTTGGTAGAAAGTCACCCCCAGCCCCGCTATGCGTCCGCTGAGGAGAAAGTTTTTTCCTTGAATTTTTGCCATAATACTATATTTATTTAATTGAACAATATTTCTATCGGGGAAAGAATGGGGAAGAAAAGAAGAAAGATAAAAAAAACCAAGTAGCGGATAAGCAGTTGATTTGCAGCGTTATCGAGACGGCACCCCTACCCTGTCGCCCACTGCAAATATAGAACTTGTTTTCTGGCGAGAAAGACGAAAGGACCTCTTGGTTCCGATATTGTCTAATATCTTTCCTTAAGGCCCGTATGGAAGTAAGCATAGGCTAGAGGTTAGTGGTTAGAGAGGCTGCCGTTCTCGGACAAGCCCTAAGCTCTAACCACTAACCTCTAACTTTAATTGCGTACGTGTACGTACACGGGAGTACGCCCTCTTACCGAACGAGTACGACTCGCTGGGCGGGGAGGTCGTCGACCACTATCATGTAGACTCCGGCGGAGGGGAGCTGGAGGGTCTGCTGCTCTTGCTCGCAATGGCGGCTGACCAGCAGACGGCCCATGATGTCGTAGATGCCGACGGTCTTGTTCGCCACACCGCTGAGTGCGATTGCAAAACCGGGCAGGGGAACTGCCTGGAACGTGGCGGCCTGACTGTCGTCGATGCCCTGCATAGCCACGAAGTTCGCCACATAGGTGGCATCGGAAGTGACGATGATGGTACGGGGGTTTTCGACAGCGGCATCGTTCCAGTGGCTGAACTGGTAACCGGCGTAGGCAATGGCCTTGATGACGGTGGAGGTGCCTTGTGGGAAGGTGCCACCGCCTTCGACGGTGCCCATGGCGTTGTCAGCCGCCTGGACGGTGATGGTGAAGTACTGCACTTCGTCGGCGGCGAAATAGGCGGTATAGACCGCATCGGCGGTGACGGTGATGGTGCGGATGGCGTCGGTGTTGCCGTCGTTCCACTGCACGAAGTGGTAGCCGCTGTTGGCCGTAGCGGTGATGGTAGTGACGGTGCCGGAGGCGAAGGTGCCGCTACCAGTGACGCTGCCCATGAGCGGGTCGTTGGGCAGCACTGTGATGGTGTAGGTGTCGGGGGCGTTGGCGGCAAAGTAGGCGGTGTAGGTGGCGTTGGCGGTGACGGTGATGGAGCGGACGGCGTTGGTATTGCCGTCGTTCCACTGCACGAAGTGGTAGCCGCTGTTGGCTGTAGCGGTGATGGTGGTGACAGTGCCGGAGGCA